>JANMVA010000124.1:0-2766 GCA_031392195.1 Saprospiraceae bacterium
GTCTTCAGGCTTTTCTGATTTTGCACCACGCATGATATCCAGAGGAATGGTATAAAAGATATGAGTTCCGTTTTTCAAAACAACTGATACATCCACTGGCATGGGCATACCACCTGCACGAAAGAGTGTTACAATCGATGATGCAACTTCAGAAACAACGGTATCAATTCCATAATCTACAAACTTGGTACTATTGACCATATAATCCCTGTACCAGTCCAATTCCAGGCCTGAAGTTTTTTCCATCGTGCGGATCAAACTTCGATCATCCGGATGTTTAAATTTCCACTGATCATAAAAATCAAGCATTCCTTTATCGAACGCAGGCTTACCGATGACATATTCAAGTTGATTTAAAAAAACAGATCCCTTGACATAGGCTGCTATGCTGTATGCGGAGTTAAAATCAAAATGATCTGCATGCGTTGAAAGGGGTTCTTCAATGCCTTCATCGACCAGGTTTTTATAGTTTTTATAGGTCCCTTCATACAGAAACCCGCCGGGGGAGCCTGGTAAAAGACCTTTCTCTTTCAGATGATTGATAACCCTTGTTTCGGCATAGTCTGTAAATCCTTCGTCCATCCAGTAATAATAACTTTCATTGAAGCCAAGCACCATCTGAAACCAGGAATGCAATAATTCATGAATGGAAACACCTGCAAGGCTGTTGAGTGATCGTTTACCCGTGATCAGTGTAGCCATCGGGTATTCCATTCCACCATCACCACCCTGTATGAATGAATAAGTCGGATAAGGGAATTTTCCAAAATGCTTGTTGAGATATTCAAATGATTCATCGATGATCGCAGGAAGTTTTTTCCAGTTCTCAGCAAATTCACCTTCTTCCTGGTGGAAAGTGTGAATGATGACACCCGCTTTTGTTTTATAGCTGTCATGCTTATACTCCGGATCAGCTGCCCAGGCAAAATCATGCACATCTTCTGCGATAAAATGCCATGTTAATTTGTCCTTTCTGGCAGCAGGTTCGGGTGCATAACCATGACCAATTTCACGAGGATTTTGAAGAACGCCGGAAGCTGCCACCGTGTAATCTGAATCAATGGTGAGGGTAAAATCAAAATCACCCCACACACCATAAAATTCTCTTCCGATGTAGGGATGTGCATGCCAGCCACCTTTATCGTACTCACACATTTTTGGATACCATTGAGACATCGAATAACGGATGCCTTCTTTATTATCCCTTCCATTGCGCCTGATCTGCACCGGAACCTGGGCATCATAGTTCATTTCAAATTTCGCTGACTGACCGGAACGAAGTGGTTTTGCCAATTTTACCTCGAGGATGGTACCGTTCGTTTCAATTTTAAGCGGGATGCCATTCTGAGTGAGGTTTTTAATTTTCTGGTATCCGATCTCATTTTCATTGAGATACAAAATCCTTTCTCCTATACGAGGGTCAGGATCAGAAATGGTTCGCGAACGAACGTCCATTGCACTGCCGGGTTGAAAAGCATTCAGATACAAATGAAAGAATACTTTGTCAAGGACATCCGGTGAATTGTTTTTATATTTTATCACCTGGCGACCTTGAAATTGATTTGTCTGCACATCAAAATCAATATCCATATCATAGCTGATCTGCTGCTGCCAGTAATCCTTTTTAGATTGTGCCTGTATATTCCCGGGAAGGGGGAAAATTAAAAAGCCGCTAATCAGACATAACGCCTTAAAAATCACGCCATTCATAGGCCTCTCTGTTATTTTAGGTGACAAGATGTGAAGAATTCAGTGCATGATAAATCCGGAAGATCAAAGAATCCAGTATTTTCTACTAACAAAGTCGGATCGACGATGTTATACCATCATATCCCATCGAAGTCCCGATTACCATAATATTTTTACATTTGAAGCCTGATGAAGCAAACCAAGACCCTCATCCTGTTTTTATTGATTATTGGAATAGGCAGCAGGCTGATGCCGCACTATCCTAATTTTACCGCAGTAGGTGCGATTTCTTTGTTTGGGGCAGCGTTCGCGGGTCGGAGGAGTATTGCAGTGATCATCCCGTTCCTGGTGATGCTGTGCAGTGATATGATCCTCAACAATCTGATTTATGCCCGGATGTATCCTGATGATTATAAAGATTTTGTGTTTTTGTACAGGGGTGCATTATGGAGCTATGCTGCTTTTGGGCTGGTTGTTATTTTTGGGCATACCCTCTTCAGCAATAAGGTTGATCTCAAAAAAGTAGGTTTTGGGGCACTTGGGGCATCTACCATCTTTTTCCTCCTTTCCAATTTTGGTGTGTGGGCATCAACCGGTGCCTATCCGGTCAATTTCTCCGGCTTGCTGGCGTGTTATGCAGCAGGTCTTCCCTTCCTTCTCAACCAGGTTTTAGGAGATCTCTTTTACAGTCTTATCCTTTTTGGTGTAGCGCTTCATGTCTTTGCCTGGAAGCCTAAAAAGGCAATGGCTAATTAAGAACTCACCTCAAATAAATCATTGAAGTCACTCGGCCCCCAACCCCTAAAGGGGAACAAAAAGATTAGAGGTCACAAATAGATTTCATTTGGTTTTTGGAACCCATTTGATTTCCTCTATCCCCGATTGGAAGCCAATCCAGCGGGCGAGAACAAAGAAGTAATCGGATAACCTGTTTAAGTACAGGATGATGATTGGCTCAACTTCGGACTGACCTGCAAGCTCAACGCATCTTCTTTCTGCTCTTCTACAAACTGTCCGGGCTATATGAGCAGCGCTGATAGCTTCATTTCCACCCGGAAGAATAAAGTGCTTTAGGAC
>JANMVA010000170.1:0-3733 GCA_031392195.1 Saprospiraceae bacterium
ATTCTGATTAGCAAAAGCATCCTTGAATTCCTCCACTATTTTCTTTGCTTGCTCAAATTCAAGAGGAGTCGGAACATAATAGGCTTCACCGGCTTTCATCGAAAAAGACATGCCAACCATCTCCATCTCTGTATCAAGGCCTGTAGTTTCTGTATCGAAAGCAAATTCCTTTACTTCCAATAATTTTTTGATCAGTTGCGCTCTCTCCTCCGCAGTGCTTACTGAATAATAAGTATGTGGTGTATTCGTGATATTCTTTCCTTTAGGTGCATAATCTGCTTGGGCGGCACTATTGTCAGTATTTCCAAACAGATCTCCCTGAACTGAGCCTGAGACAGGCTTACTTTGAGTAGTATTGACTTCATATGTTTCTCCAAGAACTCTTTTTCCTAATGCACGGAATTCCAACTCGACGAATATGGCCGAAAGTTTTTCTGCATTCGGTGCTTCCATGATCAGTCTCTCAGGTTCAAATGGAACAGGTGCATCCAACAAGATCGTAGCAAGCTTTTTTGAATCAATAGCTGCCTGTTTACTTGTGATCAGTTTTTCCTGGAGTTTTCCATTGATCTCACCGATCTTTTCATACAATGCTTCAATGCTATGATAATCGTGGATGAGTTTTGACGCTGTTTTTTCACCAACACCCATCACACCCGGAATATTATCCACTGCATCTCCCATCAGACCCAGGATATCAATAACCTGTTCGGGTTTGTGAATGCCATAATTATTGATCACCTCATTGACACCCCATATTTCTGCATCACCACCTTGTCGTGCGGGTTTATAAATAAAAATATTTTCTGAAACGAGCTGGCCAAAGTCTTTATCAGGTGTGACCATAAACACATCATAGCCTTCTCTCTCTGCAACCTTTGCAAGTGTGCCAATCACATCGTCCGCTTCATATCCCGGCGCTTCGATGATCGGAATATTATAGGCTTCGATGATGCTCCGTATATATGGCTCGGCAAGACGAATATCCTCAGGTGTTTCCTGCCGGTTGGCCTTGTAGTAAGGAAATTCCTGCACCCTGACATTGGGTGAGCGGTGGTCGAAACAAACAGCGAGATGTGTTGGCTTGCGGTTATTGATCACGTCTTCAAGGGCATTGACAAAGCCAAACATGGCGCTGGTATTGAGCCCTTTGCTGTTGATACGCGGGTTACGAAGAAAAGCATAATAGGCCCTGAAAATCAACGCATATGCATCCAGGAGATATAAGGTGGGTTTAGCCATTTTTTATTTTTACAAGGGGCTAAATATAATTCATATCTGACGTTCGATATTTTGTATTATTATTGAGAAAATGATCTCCGGGAGCACCTCAAACGGGTCATTTTTCAGAACACACGAAAAACCAACTTCTGATGAGATCTTCATCCTGCCTACGCTGCCCTCTCCGGGTTGATATATATAAAAGTCAATTTCTGCATTCCTACTTTCTCGTTAATCATTCTCCATTAATTGTCCGGTTATGACAAAGGAACAGGCATTTCTCATCATGACAATATCGGTTGCGACCATCGGCTTCAGCATCTGGTACAATCTATCTTCATCACTACGGCTTCCGGTGAGATACCAGGTGATGTATGATTCGAATCCACCTTATGTCAACAGGATATTCCGACGTCGCATGTACGGCTTGATCATTTATGGTTTGATCCCGCTATATATTATTTTTTGTACGAAATGGTTAAATGTGTTTAGTCTGAATGACATTCCTATATTCAACTGGAACATTGAAGCTGCAAAGTGGACTTTGGGAGGAATTGTCATGATGGCATTAGCCAGTTTTGCAACAGCTTCACGCCAAACCAGTCTCGAACAATATCCGGATGTGCGTATTCGATTTTGGGAACCCCGGATTTTAGTTTTAAGCACCATTTGGTGGATACTCTACATTGCTGCGTTTGAATTTTTTTACCGGGGAATATTGCTTCACTCTTTTTTATTGAATTTTAATGGCAATGAACCACTAGCGATTGCTGCCAGCACATCTCTTTATTGTTTGACGCAATACTTCCGCAGGAACCGTGTATCCTTTTTTACAATTATTTATGGCATTGTTGCTTGTATAGTTACGCTGAGAACGGAGAGCATATTTCCGGCCATGATCACTCACCTGACGTTGAGCTTATTGATGGAGTGGCTTTCGATATTGAATCACCGCGAAATGTATGTCAGACGCACTTAATTTTATTTCTATGAGCGACCGATTAAAAGATCTTTCAAAGACACGTTACAGGTGGTCCAATATCACCGGTCATGTCACAGCTACTCCCTTGCGCTATTTCTATCCGGAGGAAGTAGCAGATATACAGGCGATCATCAAAGAAGCTGAACGCAAAAAACTTCGTGTCAGGGCAGTTGGTTCCGGGCATTCATTTTCAGAAGCCGCGAAGGGGACTGATTTTGTTATGGACATCAAAGAGCTGCGTGATGCACATGAATACATAAATCCACTCAAAGAGGAACGCAAAAGAAATCGTTATGTATGTGCAGATGCGGGCATTACAATTCGAAGACTAAATAAGCTGCTCGACAAAATGGGTCTTGCACTCGAAAACATGGGTGCAGTTGATTTTCAAACTATTTCTGGTGCATTAATGACCGGAACGCACGGTACAGGCATCAAAAAACCAGCATTTCCGGACATCGTGGAGTCTTTACGAATCGTAAGTACCGGTGGTGAATTAATACAAATCGAACCCACGAATGGTATCACTGATCCCGCGAAACACGATCACAGTGTCCGCCTGATCCAGGATGATGATTATTTCTACAGCACCGTTGTGAGTTTTGGAGCCATGGGCATCGTCTATCAGATCATCATCCAGGCTGTTCCAAAATTTTTCATTCATGAGCACCGCTATCTCGATCAATGGTCGAATGTGAAGAAACAATTGCTGAATGGAGAATTTATGAAGATGGTGGATGAAAATGATTTCGTTGCATTCCGGATCAATCCATACAAGATCAAAGGTGACCACCTGGCCTCCATCGTGAAGCAAAATGTCGATCCAACAGCTACACGTCGAAAGGGCAGGCGAAATATAATCGCCTCCATTTTTGGAAATCACGAAGCTGTGTTTGAAAACCTGGTCAAGACAGATACTTTGCGACCCAAAACGGTGCGCAAAAAAATACAGCTAAGCCTCTGTATGACAAAAGTGAAGTCCTATACAGACCGCAGCTTTAAAATTCTCTATCAAAGTGGTGCGGCTTCGCTGCGTTACGGCATCAGCTCTGAATTTGCATTTCATGCCGATCCGAATAAGATAGTCGAAGTGCTGGAGTATATTTTTGCCCGGACAGTTGAGTATGAAGATTATGCAGAAATCTATCATCCTGCTTATCTGGCGATCCGGTTTGTCAAACAATCAAAAGCTTATTTATCATCTTGTAACAGAGGTGTGACAGTATATATTGATATTCCTACGATATACAGCACGATTGGATACCTGAGCTTTCTCGAGCGCTATCAGGATGACATGATCGACAAGGGCGGTATTCCTCATTGGGGCAAGGTGAACAATAAGCTTTATCACCGGATCGATTTCATCTACAGTGAATTCCCCAATGTGCAAAAATGGACGAAGGTTCAGAAGGAAATGGATCCGAAGGGGACGTTTTTGAATGATTTTATTGTGAATATGGGGCTGGCGGAGAAGCCGTAGTAGGTCACTTCGACTAACGCTCAACGACCGGCAGATTATAAATAGACGAC
>JANMVA010000223.1:0-3230 GCA_031392195.1 Saprospiraceae bacterium
CAGCCCGGATGAATGTTCAGGTCAATTGAAATGCATTCCGGATTCCGTAACCACAAATGAAATTTTCCCTCCTGCCAGCGATGTACTAACATGTACCGGAGGATGTACGGCAGGCTTACAGGCCGGACCTTCATTCCTGCAAAGTTTATGTGGTGACTTTACGGAGTCCACAGCATTTTTTAAACTCACAACAGACACGATGGCAGATCTGCTTACGCTGACTGTTGAAACAAATGAGTTTAATTCCCCGCGAATTGCAGTAATGAGATCAAATAATTGTGGCCCATTCACCCCGGTCTACTGTGAGACAGGTTCAAACGGATTTTTATTGATGCCTTATTTAGAAATTGATCCGTTGATTACTTACATCATAGCTGTATCCGACGCAGATGGCAATGTTGGAGATTTTGATCTTTGTGCATCATCGATCGATGTAGAGTTCTGCAATAACAAGGATACTTTGTATGTGACCAATACTTCTTTGGGAAGCGCTTTGACAGGACCTTTCCGGCCAGGAGAAGAGGTTCGAATCTGTTATGAATTACAGGATTGGAATAAACTCGATTGTAATGGCTTTCAGGGATTGATTCCAACATTTGGCCCCGCCTGGGATCCGGAAAACTTTGATTCATTCGGCATGCCGTTAGAAATAGATGATCCCTTGGATCCTATTGCGGAGGGTTCCTGGAATTGGCATAAAGTAGGCGATGTCAGGTATAATGTGACGAACCCGATCAGTGGATATGCAGGTGGCCAAGGGATGCCTGCAGGATGGTATTTTACAAATACAGATGATGCACCACCAAACGATGGACCTGATCAGACAACAGGCGATATTTTCCATTGCCTGACGACCCTAGATGACTGGAAGATGTGTTTCACCCTTCAGGTTGAAGATGAATGTGAGGAGAACCTCGATGCCACGATTACAATGCGCTCATTTTCGGATGGGGAATTAGGCGTTAATACGAGTCTTGCCTGCGCGTATGATAAAGAACAGATCCTTCCCATGGAAATGATTTGTTGCCGGAATCCTGAGTTACAAGTTATCCAGGAGATTTCTGTGTGTAGTGGGGATACCTTGATCCTTTATCCTGAATCAAATATCCTGGGGCCTGTTACGTATACCTGGATTGCAGATCCTGATATCGGAATTGAAGGGGCTTCATCAGGAACTGAACTCCAACGTTTTTACCAGGTTCTCACAAATGAAACTAACAATATTCTCAAAGTGAGATACATTCTCTCAGCACAGGGTATCAATTGCCAGGCTGATCCGATCATTTTCACAGTGAGAGTATTTCCGCAACCTACAAGTCGCATTTCCATTACAGGTCCCAATATTGTGTGCAGTGGAACTCCCGTCACATTAAATTTTGAAAATGTTGGTACACCTCCTTTCGCTATTGAAGTTTTTAGGGATAATGAGTTTTTTGCAAACGTGCTGAGTGAAACATTCCAGATATCAATCGATATCGATCCGGTTTTTTCGGGGCGTTTCCGCGTGGGCAATGTGCGTGATGCTTTCTGTGACGGAGAGGGACTTGGCTTTGTGAATATTACAGTAAAACCGGTTGGTTCAAATTCCATTGATACGACTTTATGTGAAGGAGGGTCGATCATCGTTGGTGGAGAAACATTTGATGAGGGTGGCTCTTACATCGTACGGCTTGAGGGTGCAGCTGAGAATAATTGTGACAGCGTGATTTCATTATCCCTGACCATCACATCTTCAATGACACAAATCATCAATGAAGAAATATGCAATGGCGATACGTTATTTGTCCTCGGCCAACCTTACACTGAAACGACAGAGGAGCTCATAGAATATACAGGCCCATCAGGTTGTATGGATTTTATTGATCTGCATTTAACGGTAACAGATACCTTTGTTGAGGAGATTGATCAGACCATTTGTTTCGGCGATACATTGAATTTTGAAGGTGTTGGTTTGTTTTCATCAGGCGTCTATTCACATGTAGAAGAAACGGAACCCGGGTGTTTTACACAAACTGTTCTCACCTTGCTGGTTCTCCCGCGTATCCTCGTCAATGATCTTGAGATTATTGGAGATAATGGAAATAATACGGGTGCTGTCCTTGTTGAGTTAACAGGCGGCTCACCCCCATTCACTTACATATGGAGCTCTGGCCAAAACACCGAAAGTATTTTTAATGTTGCTCATGGTTCATACACATTATCTGTCACAGATAATAAAGGTTGTACGGAAGTTTTTACATTCAATGTCCCCATGGTCTCCGGAACGCAAGATCCCATCACAAATGGATCATTCAGGGTTTGGCCAAACATTCTATCTGCAGGTCAGACTGCTCTTTTGTATTCATTAGATGATCAAATGGATGTTTGTAAAGAATTATCCTGGTGGACTTCCGGAGGACAAAAGGTGAAGCATGAAAAAGTTAGTGCCCTTTCAGGAACAGGTATTGAAGCCATTTTTGTACCAGCAAATCTTTCGGCAGGAATTTATTTTATCCGGTTCATTACTGAGAAGAATGAACTCTCATGGCAGAAAGTCGTCGTCCGATAATCGCCACTGTGCGATTTAAAAAAGGAAAGGGATCCATTTTTCATTACTGAAGAAGGAATCCCTTTTCCGATTGTGCTTTTTTCATCTCAAGTTGGTTATGCCCGTCTCTCGCGAAACAAGGACAACATGCATACGATAGAGCACTGTGTCGTTTATATTGACTATTAAGTCACACGACACTGGGGTTATGACCACTAGGTCACCCCTGGTCATGATTTATTATTCCTCAAACCTGGATACTCATTTTTACCGGAGGTAATTACTTTCTACCAATTTTATCATTAAACGATTTAATCCTTTTAATGAAGCAGGAATAATGAAATCTGACTTTTTCTCTTTTAAACCCTCTCCATTGATGAGGTTCATAAATGTAAACTGAAAATGATCTGAATGCAAGAAAATAGTAAATATTTTATCAACAACTTTATCAACAGGCAGCCTTGATAACTTCGAGAAAACCTCCAGCCTGCAAAGAGGCTCCTCCTACCAAACCGCCGTCAACGTCCTCTTTTGAAAATAGTGATTTTGCATTATCAGCCTTCATGCTTCCACCATACAAAATCCGTGTACATTCTGTGATCACTTTATCATATCGGTTAGCAATCTGGTCCCTGATATATTCATGCATCTCCTGCGCCTGCTCAGGAGAGGCAGTCACCCCGGTCCCAATTGCCCAAATTGG
>JANMVA010000245.1:0-2635 GCA_031392195.1 Saprospiraceae bacterium
GTTCTGAGGGTCGTCGGTTCGAGCCCGATCTACCACCCTAAAAGCCCGGAATGGAATTCATTTCGGGCTTTTTTTATATCCGCTAGCGAGACCTGTGAGGAATTCACCGACGACATAGCTGCTTCCTCCAACGTAGATAAAGTCGGAGTCATCAGCACTCATTAATGCATCATCATATGCCCTTATCACAGACGGATAAGCCTGACCGACCAATTCAAGTGCTGAACCTTCTTGTTGTGAATCTTCAGCTGGTTTCCCCCGAGGTATGTCAGGACTGCACCAGTAATAAATGCCATCTTTTGGAAATAGCGCCAGAATTTTCATTACATCTTTATCGGAAACGAAGCCCAATACAAAATGTCTTTTACCCTTATGAATGTTCATGATAGCCGGCAATACATTTTGAAAGCCATCGAGGTTATGCGCCGCATCAGCAATCACAAGCGGATCCGTTTGGATTTGCATCCATCGTCCGATGAGGCTTGTTGTTGACCTGATGTTTTGGAAGCCTTCCCTGATTACTTCATTTGATAATTTTTGATCGCGATAATGTTGATTCCAGATAAGACATCCTGCCAACACTGTTCTGATATTTTTTTCCTGATAAGGGCCTTTCAGATCGCATTGAAAATCAAGTGACCAATTATGTATTTCACTATACACCATATAATGATCATGATCTCCTGCTTCATTTTTTTTAAGCAATGTGATCACATCAGTTGCAATATCCAGTGGTGCCCCTTCCTGCTTTGCTTTATCTAAAAATACATCCCGCGTTTCATCATTCCATTCCCCAATAATCACAGGGGTATTTTTTTTTATGATACCCGCTTTTTCAAACGCAATCTCTTTCAGACTTTCACCTAATATCTGAGTGTGGTCATAACTGATGTTCGTGATGACTGACAACATTGGCGTGATGATATTGGTCGAATCAAGCCGTCCACCCAAACCGGTTTCGATGATCGCAATGTCCACATTTTCTTTTCTGAAATGATGGAAGGCCATGGCAACAGTGATCTCAAAAAAAGAAGGGGCTATCAATGTCCATAGGTCTTTATACATTTCAACAAACTCAATGACATCATCCTTGCTGATCAAGGCACCGTTGATCTTTATTCTTTCCCGAAAATCAACATAATGAGGTGATGTGTATAAGCCGACTTTTTTCCCGGCAGCCTGAAATATAGAAGCCAGCATATGGGAAGTACTGCCTTTCCCATTCGTACCGGCAATATGAATTGATTGAAATGCCAGTTGAGGCTCGTCCAACAAACTGCAAAGGGCTTTGATATTTGTGAGGTCCTTCTTAATGGCTGCATCACCGATGCGTTGGAACATCGGAAGAGATGAAAACAGGAAATCAATCGTTTCTTTATAATTCATTTGATACGTTGAAGAAAATGGAGTTTTCTCAAATAGGATTTTAAACTAACTTACCCATAAATATTCCATTTATGAGGTCATTCTTTTTAATCATTTGCTGCCTGTCTGTCATCAGTGCGTGCAAAGAAAATACGGAAAAGGCGAATACAGGTATTTCCGAAGAATCATTACGTCGATACATTTCGACATTATCAAGTGATGAATTTCTCGGGAGAAAACCTTTTACGATAGGTGAAACTAAAACTCTTTCCTTTTTGGAAGAAGAAATCAAAAGAATTGGGCTTCAACCCGGTAATGGCACTTCGTTTTACCAGGACGTACCTCTTGTGGAAATAGATGGTAAGCCGTCTGATACGATGGAGCTAAAAGGGCCAAAACCATTGATACTTCATTTGGGCAAAGATTACGTTGCTTACACTCCCCTGTCAGAACCTCAGACGATCAATATTGAAGGATCAGAGCTCGTTTTTTGCGGATATGGGATTGTAGCACCGGAGTTGGGATGGAATGATTACGCGGGTATTGACATGAAAGGCAAAACTGCCTTAGTCCTTGTCAATGATCCCGGGCTGGGAAGTGAAGACAGTACTTTTTTTAAAGGTGATGAGATGATGTACTACGGTCGATGGACCTATAAGTACGAGGAGGCTGCAAGGCAAGGTGCTGCCGGTATCCTGATCGTGCATGAAACTACCATGGCCGGATATCCCTATGCTGTGGTCCAGGGTGCAAGCAGTGGTGCCAAACTACATCTGGAAGATTTGGGCTACACTCCATGTGCCGTACAAGGCTGGGTTTCGTTAGATGCAGCGAAGGAAATTTTTACAAATGCAGGACAAGACCTTCAACCGGTGATGCAGGCAGCGCGAAAGCCGGGATTTAAAGCTATCCCTTTGCCATACACAGTCAATATGACGATTAAGACAAAAGTCAAAAAAGATGTTTCAAAAAATGTAGTCGCCATCATTCCCGGGACAGAAACTCCTGATGAGTACATTATTTTCTCTGCACACTGGGATCATCTGGGTATCGGTGCGATGGTGGATGGGGATTCGATCTATAATGGTGCTGTCGATAATGCCAGTGGCACCGCAGCATTACTTACGATTGCTGAAGCGCTCAAGAATAGTGGAGAAAATAAACGCACCGTAGTTTTTCTTTGGGTTACAGCAGAAGAACAAGGCCTGCTTGGTTCTGCCTATTATGCTGCCAAACCTATTTTCCCTCCTGAGAAAACGGTTGCTAATCT
>JANMVA010000339.1:0-5188 GCA_031392195.1 Saprospiraceae bacterium
GGAAACCGGGATATCCACCTCCTGGGTTTTCCAGGGCTACCAGAAACGAGTCTTGTTCAAACTGGACCTGTGCCATCCACATTTGTGCAGTGGCCTTTTCTTCTTTTGGGCCTTTGATGAGATTTGTGTAGACAAACCATCCCCCAATGATGAAGATCAAGCCTCCAATCACACCAAGTATGAGTTTTTGATTCTGCTCGAAAAATCCTGTTGCTTTCGTTCTTGCTTCCGCCAGGTTGATCAGGGTTTCGTCATTTTTCCTGACCTGTTTCCTTTTAATCGCCATTGATGTTTGAATTTTCTAAAAAAGTGGTGCAAAGGTAATGAATCAAAGCTATTGAGACATATGATAAATAAATATCATTGTTGGAGGGTGATGGTTTGATATTGGGATTTGAGGGGTTGGAGCATTAGGAATTTTCTCGGGAGAAGGCCAATCGGTCTGAAATTTGGTAAATTCAAAATATACGTAACAATATGCAAATGTTTAATATGTAAATATTGGGAAATCAGTGCATAATACGGAATAGCCGTTCTTAAACGTAAACACAACGGATATTTTGGTAAATTCAAAATATACGTAACAATGTCAGAAAGCCTTATTTATAAGCAGTTGAAAAACTGTAGTTTATCCAAAATACCCGTTTTTAAACGTAAACACAACGGCTCTGAATAACTCCAAACTAATTTTACCCGAAATCATTTGATTGAAAACTCCTAATCCCTGATAAACGGATAGTCTTCCTGAACATAATTGTCCGTATACAACTCCGAAGCGGGCGGAAATTCTGACTGCTCCGCAAAAGCCTCAGCTTCATCAATCTCCTGAAGTATCGCTTGATCAATTTCCTCTAAATCCTTTGCATTGAGTATATTATGCTTTGATAAATATTCCTTCAATTGCTCAATCGGATCTTTGCCCTTATAAGTATCCAACTCCTCCGGCGTACGGTACTTAGCAGGATCAGAAACAGAATGCCCTCTGTACCGGTAAGTCTTGATTTCGAGCAAATATGGCCCATTACCAGACCGGACATGTGCAGCTGCCTCAGCTATGGCATAGTGAGTCTTCAGCACATCCATTCCATCTACCCAGGAACAAGGCATTTCATATGACAAACCCAATTTATAGAGATCTGTTACATTACTCGATCGAGCCACAGAAGTACCCATCGCATAGTAATTATTCTCGCAGATGTAGAGTACAGGCAATTTCCAGGTCATAGCCATATTGAATGACTCATGCAAAGCTCCCTGGCGTGCCGCACCGTCTCCAAACATCGTGAGACAAATATTATCTGAGCCCCTGTATTGCTCGGCAAAACCTATCCCTGTTCCAATCGGGATCTGTGCTCCAACAATACCATTCCCTCCAAAGTAATTATGATCTTTTGACAGGAAGTGCATGGAACCTCCCTTGCCCTTATTGATCCCAGTCTCTTTGCCAAACAGCTCTGCCATACAGGCTTTACTGGAAATACCCCGGCAAAGTGCAATCCCGTGTTGGCGATAAGCCGTGACGATTGGATCCGTAGGCCTCAAAGCAGTAGTGATGGCGGCTGCTATTGCCTCTTGTCCGATATAGACATGCAAAAAGCCTCTGATCTTGTTGACAGAGTACATCTTGAGCGAGCGCTCTTCAAACCGCCTGATGCGCATCATGGTTTCATACCAACGGCGGTAAGTGCTTACATCAACACCATTGGATTGAGCACTATTCTCTGTGCCTGCCTTTTTTTCTTTCACCTGAGCCATAAAAACTATATTCGTCGCGTGACAAAGATAAGGTTATCCGCATAAAGTCCTTTTATGAAGCCGTTAGCCATCCAGCATGTCACTCTCACCAACTTCAAAAATTATTCCGATGCCCGATTTGAGCTTGGAAACAAGTTTAATCTCGTGTATGGACTTAATGGTACCGGAAAGACCAACCTGCTCGATGCCATTTATTACCTGTGTGTCGGCAAAAGTTATTTCACCCCTTTTGATCATAAGGTAGTTCGATACGGAGAATCCTTATTCAGGCTTGAAAGCAATGTTTCAAAAGATGAGATACATCAGATCATTGTGAGAGTTCAACCCGGTCTGATCAAGGATATCACTGTGGATGGATTGACCCATGACAAGATCAGTGATCACCTGGGTTTTATTCCGGTTGTGATCTCGGCCCCGCGTGATACCGATCTCGTCACAGGACCCAGCCAGTCACGCCGGAGATATTTTGATCACCTGTTATGCCAGATCGATCCGTCTTATTTGAAATCACTTGTCGCTTACAATCATCTGATCCAATCCAGGAATGCAGCACTAAAGCAGGATTTTAATGATCTGAAGAGAATGATAGATACATACGACGAGCAGATCCATCCGTATGCTCATTATATTTTTGAAAAAAGGAACTGGCTGATCCGTGAAATTGCAAACCTCCTCCAGGAAACTTACAGCAGATTATCTGATGGCAGGGAGCAGATTCATATTTCGTACGAGTCTAAATTGAAGACGAATCCTTATGATCTCCTGGCGGATATGAATTGGGATGCAGACAGGAATACAGGGCGCTCCAACATAGGCATTCATAAAGATGATTTCAATCTCAGCATCAAGGAAATGCCTGCTAGGGATTATGGTTCTCAGGGACAAATCAAATCATTGGTTTTTGCGCTTCATCTGAGCAAGTACAGTTTGTTGAGTGCACAATGTGGCTATCAACCTGTGTTGATCCTTGATGATATTTTTGATAAACTGGATGAGCGAAGGCTTGCCAGGTTGATGGAGATGTTGCTGGCACCTGAATACGGACAGGTTTTTTTGTCAGATACGAATCGAAAGCGGGTAGGGGATTTTGTTCCTGCATCTTTATTAAATGAGATCCCGATGGAAATGTAATGGACCGAATCCATATTTCAGGGCTACCTTTGATGAATGAGCTCCCGCAGTGATAATAACAGGCCTTTAAAAGACTGGCTCAAAATATTTGCACAATCACCACAGATCAGATCGCGTCTCTACCAGACGCGGGTTGAAAAAATGTGGACAGAAGTCATGGGGCCTGTTATCCATAATTATACACGAAGGATCAAGCTTGATGGACAGGTGCTGATGATCTATGTAGATTCATCACCACTGAAAGCAGAATTGTCCACCATGAAAGAAACGATCCTGAAATCCGTCAACGAAAGACTGGGAGAAGATTTCGTAAAAGAAGTCAGAATTCTTTAGCTCAATCAGGTCTTAGAACCAACGATTGGTCTTACATACGCAGCAGGCATTGTGCTTGCCTTCCTTTTTCCTTTTGTACTTGCCGCCAGTTTCATCGCTGCCGGAAGATCAATGATGCCTCCTGATACACTGAGCTCTGAAGAAGATATCTTTTCATAAGTGCCTGGCTGAATGACTTCCGCCGGAAGCTTGTGAGCACTTTTGATCAATATGTCTTTTACTTGTGCTGCTGATAATTTTGGATAACGGGATCGGATGAGTGCTGCAGCGCCACTGACGACCGGTGCAGCCATACTGGTTCCGCTTGCATAATCGTATGTGCTGTCAGGCGTAGTAGAATAAATGTAAACGCCAGGTGCAAAAATATCAACTCGATTTTTGCCATAATTGGAGAATTCGGCTACAGCAGCTTCTCCACCATCAGGTGCTAATGCTCCCACTGAGATTAGATTTTTAATTTTTGATTTGGATTTACCGAAAAAAATGTCAGTTGGAAAGCGGTCTTCGTTATCAATGTCTGTGCTTTCATTGCCGGCTCCTAATACCAGCAGGACATCTTTTTTCGCAGCATATTTCATAGCATTATCCACCAGGTTTTTTTCAGGTGAATACCCTTTCCCAAAACTCATATTGATCACCTCCGCTCCGTTATCCACTGCGTAGATAATTCCGTTGGCCACATCTTTATCACGCTCATCACCATCCGGGACCAACCTGATGCTCATGATCGCAACGTTATCTGAAATTCCATTCATTCCGATACCATTGTCGCGGACCGCACCAACTATGCCGGCAACGTGTGTTCCGTGATAAGAAAATTCTCCGTCCACATCATTATTTCCATAGTGACGATTGGTAAAATCTGAATAAATGTCACCTGTAATTGTTCTTGAATTATAATCAGGATTGTATTTGTAATACAGATCATCTTCCTGTTCGCGGATTTGCTCTTTGAATTGATTCTGAGCGATATCAATAAGCCAATCGATGCTCTCAACGACAACACCCTGTTCTTCCACGCTGCGAATGATTTTGGCGGCTATCTGAACTTCTTCATTGTCTGATAATTCAAGTATGCGCACATCCAGCGTATCGCCATCCAGTTCTTTTTTTGCAGCCTCGAGAGATGATATCACTGTTTCCTCAATGACTTTCGCTTCGTTGATGATGGTCTCAGCAGATTCACGCTTTGATTCAACAAATTCTTTTATTTCGAGATACTTCTCGTATTCTTTTTTGTCCCTGGCTTTTAATTTTTCGGGATTCACGTTTTCCCATTTTGCTTTCCCTTGAGCATAAACGCGCGTCGCTTCAAGTGATTCCTGAAAAACACTTTGACCATCCGGGCCCCCAAGAAAATTCCAACCATAGACATCATCAATATAGCCATTGCCATCATCGTCTTTGTTGTTGCCCCCGACTTCATCCGGATTGATCCAGATGTTCGGTTGCAGATCGGGATGTTCAATATCCACTCCCGTGTCCAATATTGCTACAACGATTTTGCTAACAGGAGGGATATTAGTAGCAGTATACCAATCTGCTGAGCCGATACCGGTAGGAAATTCACTATTGTTTCCCTGCTGATGCCAGTCAATCAGTTCCTCCTGTGCTTCGGAGATGGAGATAAAAAGAATAAAAAGGAAGAGGTTGAGGGATGAAAATCGAAAGAAAGCTTGCATGAATCCTGTTTTCTGAATTTAGAAGTAATGGATAATGAAACGTAATATCTAATTATTGTTTATGACTGTCTGATTATTTTGGATGAAACGAGTCCTGTGACGGACTATAGTCCAAAAAGGATATCGTATTTTTCCGGCCATTCACAACCTTTTAACACCTTAAATGCGTTATATCCCTGCCATCGTCCACCCTGCAGATTTCATTTATTTGGTATCAGGTATGAATTTAAACTTTAAATCTTTTCTGATTGCAGTGTGTACGACGTGGATATTCCACAGTTCTGTTT
>JANMVA010000357.1:0-2341 GCA_031392195.1 Saprospiraceae bacterium
AATTCTGGTGTTAGATAGTTTTTCTACGGATAAGACTGTTGAAATCGCCAAACGCCACGGTGCACGTGTTGAGCAATTCCCATTTGATAGTTATATCCAACAAAAAGCACGCATGATCCAGATGGCAAAAAATGACTGGGTTTTGTCGATTGATGCGGATGAATATTTAAGTCCAGAATTGAAAGCATCGATTCAAAAAGCAAAATCAGATCTTTCGTTTGACGGATATACTTCCAATCGCAGAAACAAAATGGGTGATCGCTGGATGAAACATGGGAGTTGGTATCCCGACCGAAAGATCCGTTTTTTTGATCGCAGGAAAGTGAGCATTATTGGTAATGATCCCCATGATGTCATGCAACCTGTAGCCAATGCAAAGATTGGTCATCTTGAAGGGGATCTCATGCATTTATCGGATGAGAATATTTCCAGTCGTTATAAAACCATTGAAAAGCATAGCACGCGTGCAGCGGAGGCATTATATGTAAATGGAACGCGTGCTAATCTTTTCAGAATGATGTTGAAGCCATTTCTGCGTTTTATTGGAGCGTATGTTTTTAAATTAGGTTTCCTGGATGGATATTATGGATGGATAGTGGCGAAGAGTGAGGGGCACTATGTATGGTTGAGGGAGGTGAAGTTGTGGGAGAAGGGGCGGCGCGCAGGCTCTGCTCCAGAGAGTGAGAAAGTGAGAAAGTGAGAAAGTGAGACTCACTAGACGTGTACGACCAACGACCAACGACCAAGGACCAATGGGCTCACTAGATGAGTTCGACAAATGGGCTCCCTAGGTGTTTTTCACGTACCCCGGGGTTTTCGAAGCAAACACACGCTTAAGCGTGATTAGCGAAGAAACACAGGGGAGAGAAATTACGCGCAGCATGAAATTTCGAAGGGGCAAACAAGAAAATGGACCATGGACGATGGACCATAGACCATGGCTTTACTAGATGTGTACGAACATAGACCATGGACCATGGCTTCACTAGATGTGTACGACAAAGGATTTCTTCAGTGCCGTAGGCACGACCGATATTGTAGCCCCGGAATTTATTCCGGGGGTAAGGATTGAATAAAGAATTTTCAATTTTCGTAGGCAGCCGATTTTATCGGCCCAGCCTACGCTAGAGGAGTAGCAAAAGACAGTTGAGCTAACCCTGCATTTACAAAAATTTCCTTTTGGAAATAAACCATCGACGATAATTCCACATCCTGGATTGTGTTGATCATCGACTGGTTGTGTTCGGCTATAATGCGGATATAATTATCGGTAAAGCCGGATATATATTTTTCATCCGGGCCCTTTTCAAAAAGCACTTTCCTTGTATCGCCGATGTGATTTTGATATTGCAGTGCTTTTTTCTTTGCTGATAAATTGCGCAACATATTGCTACGTTCTTTCCTGACTGATACAGGGACTACACCGGGCATTGTGGATGCAGGTGTGTCTTCTCTTTCGGAATAGGAGAAGGAGTGGATGTAATTTATTTCCAGGTCTTCCAGGAAATGGAAGGTGTCCATGAAGTGAGCATCAGTTTCCCCGGGAAAGCCGGTGATGACATCTGCGCCAATGCAGGCATGAGGCATTCTTTTCCGGATTTCATCTACCCTTGATGTATAGAGCTCCCGTACATATCGACGACGCATCAATCGTAGAATTTCATTGCTGCCTGATTGTAAGGGCATGTGAAAATGAGGCATGAAGCGAACTGATGCAGCTACAAAATCAATGATTTCTTCTGTGCACAAGTTTGGTTCGATGGAAGAGATGCGGAATCTGCTGATCTCTTCTGTTTTATCCAGTTCCCTGATCAGATCGATAAAAAGTGCTTCCTTTTTCTGACGTGCACCTTCAATGACCTGAGTACCTTTTCCAAAGTCGCCGATGTTGACACCCGTGAGGACAATTTCTTTTACGCCTGCCTGACCGATCTGCCTGGCTTGATGAAGAACATCTTTAATTTCTGCGCTTCTGCTTTGACCTCTTGCTTTTGGGATTGTACAAAATGTGCATTTATAATCACAACCATCCTGCACTTTGAGAAATGATCGTGTGCGATCACCCATCGAGTAAGCCGGAGTGAAAGTATCAGCCAGGTGTATCTCATTTGCATACACGGATGCTTTCTGATAAGAACCATTCAACGCCTCGAGATATCCAAGCACATTAAATTTTTCTGCAGCACCTAATACAAGATCGACACCTTCGATCTCTGCAATTTCTTTTGGCTTTAGCTGCGCATAACATCCCATGACAACAATCTTCGCCTGTGGGTTGATGCGTTGCACCTGTCTGACTGATTTTCTGCATTCGCGATCTGCATTGTCAGTGACCGAACAT
>JANMVA010000449.1:0-3664 GCA_031392195.1 Saprospiraceae bacterium
ACCAATTGCCCAAATTGGTTCATACGCAATGCTTACGTTCTTAAACTGCTCCGAATCCAGGTGAAACAGGCTTTCTTCCAGTTGCATACGAACAAATATATTCTGCGATCCGGACTGACGTATATCAAGTGGTTCACCACAACAAAAAATAGCCTTCAGACCTGCATCGAGGATGGCATTGAGCTTTAGTTTGACGATTTCATTCGTTTCATGAAATCCCTGCCTTCTTTCAGAATGACCTACGATAACAAAATCAACCCCCATGCTTTTCAGCATTTCAGCCGATACCTCCCCGGTAAATGCACCAGACCTTTCGTGATGACAATTTTGTGCACCAAGCTTTACCGGACTACCATCTAGTTTATGCTTAGCCATTCCCAGGTGCGTCAGCGGAGGCGCTATCACAACGGTACATGGCAATGTTTCAGGAATACCAGCCAAAATCTCATCAAGAAGTATTTCGCCTTCCTGAAGGGTCGTATTCATCTTCCAATTGCCTGCTACAATCCTTGTTCGGTATAGATCCATCTGTCTTTGTTCTTTTATCGCCAAGTTACCAAAATCAAAGAGAGGTTTCTTTAGTCAAATTCCACCTTATATAAGGGAAAATCCATTCCTTGGTTCGGTTTTTGCCGCAAAATCCCTGAAATCCTCCGATTTTGCAATCAGGAGGATTAAGAATATTTTGTTCTTAATGAATAAGGTGCCCAAATTTGCCAATGAGAATCTCATTTCAGGAAAGAGTTGAACACGGAAAGCAATGGTAAAGGACGCGAATCAAAAGGCGACGCATTTTATCCATCGTGATATCAGTTGGCTTTCATTCAATTACCGGGTGCTCCAGGAAGCTAAAGATCCAAGTGTGCCCTTATTGGAGCGCGTTAAGTTCATGGCGATTTATAGTAGTAACCTGGACGAATTCTTTCGGGTCAGGGTAGCAAGTCACAGAAACCTGCTCAGGGTTGGAAAAAAGACTATGCGCAGGCTCGACTATGATCCGGAAGTTGTACTGCTGAAAATTCAAAAAATAGTCAGTGAGCAGGCGTTGGAGTTCGGAGATATTTTCAGCAAACAAATTGTACCCGATCTCAAGCGACATGGAATACATCTGGTGCTCCGGGAAGAGCTGACACAGGAGCAGGAAGCCTTCGTGGATACTTTTTTCCAGGAGAATTTACTTCCTTTTGTACAGCCGGTGTTATTGGTCAAAGAGAAGATCAGACCATTTCTCAATAATGCAGCGCTTTACCTTGCCATTGAGATGAGGGATAAAGAAGATCAAAGCAATCAGCAGCATTACGGCATCATAAAAATCCCTTCAGATCATCTTCCGAGATTTGTGGAATTACCCACCACACGATCAGGACACGAAATCATCATGCTCGATGATATTGTCAGGCATAGTGTGATGTGGTTGTTTCCCGGTTACCAGATCATCGATACATATTCCATCAAGCTCACCCGTGACGGTGAACTCTATATTGACGATGAATATCAGGGAGATCTTGTTAAAAAAATCAAGAGCAGTTTATTGAAAAGAGATGTAGGGCCCGCTTCCAGGTTAGTATTTGACAGGACTATTCCAGCTCATTATTTGCAGTACTTAACCAATGTATTGAGTGTAGAAAAACTGGGATTGTTTCCGGAAGGGAGGTATCATAACAATTTCGATTTTTTCAAATTCCCTTCTTATGGAATGCACCATCTGAAGGATCAGCCGCTTCCTCCATTAGATTATCCCCCACTGGCGGATCAGGATTCCATTTTTGATGGGATCAGGACCTCCGATCACCTGATCCATGTTCCATACCACAAGTATGAACCGGTCATTCAGTTTTTCGAGCATGCTGCAAAAGATCCTCATGTCACACATATCAAAATCATCCAATACCGTGTAGCACCCAATAGCCGGATCATGAATGCATTGATCAATGCGGTCAAATCAGGTAAGCAGGTGTATGCATTCATTGAAGTAAAAGCAAGGTTTGATGAAGAAGCAAATTTGCGATGGGGCGAGCAATTAGAGAAAGCAGGAATACTGGTTCGCTATAGTTTTCCCGGATTGAAAGTTCATAGTAAAATAGCTCTCGTCAGAAGGCTTGAGAATAATCAACCGCAACTTTACACTTATTTGAGCACGGGTAATTTTCATGAAGTCACTGCAAAGGTGTATAGTGATTTAGGTTTGCTGACAGCTGATACGCGGATCACAAGTGAAGTGGCCCGAATATTTTCATTCCTTGAAACTGTCAAATTGCCGAATGAAGATTTCAAACATTTGTTAGTGGGTCAATTCAATTTGCGTAAAACATTGGTGCAGCTGATCGACTTTGAAATCGATGAAGCAAAATCCGGACGGCCCGCATCCATTATTTTAAAGATCAACAGCATTCAGGATGAGGAGATGATTGAAAAGCTTTATGAAGCAAGCCAGGCAGGTGTAAAAATTCAATTGAATGTGCGGGGTATATGTTGTTTGATGGCTGGGAAGAAAAGTCTGAGTGAAAACATAAAAGCATTTAGTATCGTCGATCGATTCCTCGAGCACAGCAGGATCTTTGTGTTTCATCATGGTGGTCAGGAGAAAATCTATCTTTCCTCTGCAGACTGGATGGAGCGCAATCTCTCTTTCCGGATTGAAACCAGTTTTCCGATTTACGATAAACGGATCATCGCGGAAATTAAGGATATCCTCAATATACAGCAAAGTGATAATGTCAAATCCAGATCACTGCTTTATAATCGGATCAATCAGTACAACTCGAACAGTTCTGACCTCGCGATCCGGTCCCAGCACGAAACTTATTTCTATCTGAAACGAAAAATCGAAGAAATGAGCAAGTTGAAAAATTCTTCCCCTGAATAAAATTGGGTGTAAACCATGTTGTGCCGGAACGGGGGGATGCTCACCTTTGTCATGAAACACTGTGAGGTCACTCTAAAAACATTTTTCATCCCAATGGGGATGATCCCGGTTGAAAAGGGGGGAACTTAGGGGAAAACCCTGAAATAAAAAAATGGGTGTTTTCGTCCATGTTTAAAATCTAATATGATCTGATCTTTACATTGTTGATCGCAGAGAGCTGCGCAATAAACTTGAAAAAAAATACAATCAGGATATAGTAAAACTAAAGCCTGATAAAGATTAATAAAGGGGTGAGACTTGCCGGGGTCATCAAAGGGTGATACCGGCATTTTTTTTTGTATTCACCTGATCCGCTATTTATTAATCTGCCAGTTGTACTGCAAGACTCTCCCACTCTGTCATCAATTTATTCAGCTTTTCTTTTCGCTCTTCATAAGCTTTAACTAGCTTTTGAAATTCGGAGGACTGATAAATTTCAGGATCTGATAAAAGAACTTCCTGTTCTTTGATAAAAGTCTCACAATTGCTTATTTCTCTTTCAATATTTGTAAAGCGTTTTTGTAATGCTTTTTTTTCCGGAGATATTGATTGGTTGGCAGGCTTTACTTGTTGAACCTGATTTGCTTTCTCTTCAATCTTTGCTTTTGTGGTAGCATCAAGTGAATCAACTCCTTTTTTGATCAGCATTTCATCAATATCGCCAAGGTATTCTTTCACCTGGCCTTCGGAAAATTCAATGGTTCGCGAGGTCAGTTCTTTCAAAAAGTCCCTGTCATGAGAGATAATGATCAAAGCACC
>JANMVA010000497.1:0-1947 GCA_031392195.1 Saprospiraceae bacterium
GGAGAAAACTCCTGCTGAGGGTATTTTACACGAAAACTCCTGCTGAGCGTATTTTACACGAAAACTCCTGCTGAAGGTATTACTCTTGTTGGTGTTGAATTATTTCAAAAGAATAAGTGATCGTTGTAATATGTTCGATCATCTTGCTGACGGTGCAATACTGTTCGATTGATAGTTTAATTGCTTTTTCCACTTTAGACTCTTTGACATCTCCATATACCTTATAATGGAGATGAATTCCGGTAAAAATTTTGGGTATCTGATCTTCTGCGCGCTTTCCTTCTGCAACAATCTCAAGGTGTTCCAACGGTTGACGCATTTTTCTTAAGAGTTCCACGATATCAACGGCGGTACATGAGGCTTGACTGATCATCAGCAGTTCCGTGGGGGATGGAGCCAGGTTTTCTCCACCGGCATTTTGCCCTCCTTCAACAAGGACAGTATGTCCACGCTCATTCTGAGCCTCAAAACGGACGGCTTTGTTGATCTGTCTGAGTGTTATTTTCATGTTATTCAGCCTTTATCTTGCAATGATAGCCTTCAAAATCTGTTCTTTTCCAATATCTTTGGGGACTCAAAAATGATCTCCAATAAAATCAAGTTGTTATGTGGGTATTAGCATTATTAGGTGCACACTGGTATTTGTCGCTGTTTACACAGACCTTTTTTCATCATCGGTATGCCGCTCACCGGATGTTTACGATGAGCAAAGGCACAGAGAAATTCTTTTACTTGCTTTCCTGGTTTTTCCAGGGGGCATCCTATTTGAGCCCACGAGCTTATGGTATTCTGCACAGAATGCATCACGCTTATGCAGATACGGAATTGGATCCCCATAGTCCCAAATATGACAAAAACTTGTTTGTGATGATGTGGAGAACCAGAAATGTATACAAAAACATCTTTACGCATGCCACCGTCACAGAACCAAAATTCAGCAAGGACTTACCGGATTGGGATTCATTTGATCGCTTTGCATCCAATGGATTTATCCGTATCGCCTGGGTTGCGATTTATGTATTGCTTTACATCGCATTAGGTGCCCCATGGTGGTTGTTTCCGCTGATTATCATTCATGCTATCATGGGCCCATTCCATGGTATGATCATCAATTGGTTTGCACACAGCGTTGGTTATTTCAATTTTAAGATGAGGGATACGTCAAGGAATCTTTGGCCAGTTGACGTGATCATGCTCGGTGAAGGTTTGCACAATAATCACCATAAGCATAGCGGTCGCGCCAATTTTGCATGGCATAAATATGAATTTGATCCCGTTTACCCGGTGATCAAATTGCTCGCTTTTTGCAAAGTGATCCAAATGAGACGTGTACCCGTTGCGGATGAATTGCCACAGTCCATTGCTTTTCAGGAACAACAGGCTGCAGAGTCAGTAGAACAACCTGTAGGGCATCTCTAAAAACCTTCCAATTGGCTCCTTCTGCCCCTATCCCCTAAAGGGAGAATCAAATATTTCTGCATGTTTTCAGAGATGCCCAATTGAGTCCGTTTAATTGCTGAGCCTCTGATTGCGACTTCGTGAGATGACATAGGGAATGGCTGTCAATACAGATGCCAGTAGCAATAGAATGATGAGCAAACTGAGGTTTCCCAGGTCCTGAAAGTAGACGGTGAACAGGATAAAAAGCAGGTTCACGCCTACAAGCACCATCGTAGCCCTCATGTGGCTCAGCCCTGAATCCAATAAAAGGTGGTGGATATGACTTCTGTCCGCATGAAGTGGTGATTTTCCTTTCAACAATCGCATGATGAAGACCCTCAACGTGTCGAACAACGGGAGGATCAAAATGCCAACCGCCACAGCCGGTACCGCTTTAAAAGCGTAAGGGGAGTCCTGAATTTCGCTGTGAATCTCAATGAATTCAATCACCATGATCGCTGATACAAGACCGATCAGCATCGAGCCGGTATCTCCCATAAAGATCCT
>JANMVA010000624.1:0-10199 GCA_031392195.1 Saprospiraceae bacterium
AAACACGTATCCTTTGTTGGATTTTGATTGGAGCCATTCGTAGAAGCATAAGAAGCCCATGTGCCTGTTGTGCTAAACCCAAAAAGAAAACGACAGTTGTAGGTAGCATCATCTCCACCCGCACCATTATTGTTCCATGGAGTTAGAGGAGGTGATTGAAGCAGGTATATCTGATCTCCGGCGTCTTCTATGTTGAATGGTCCGCCCATGCCGGGACCATTGAAATAAGTGACAAGCCACCCGCCATCCGCAGGGTCAACGATATCATAAGTCCAGGTGCCTGCGCCCCAGTTGGTCGTTTCGAGGGTAATGATTGTCCCAGCCGGAAGATCCGGGCCTGTCCTCCAGATCTTTAATGTTCCCTCACCATCACCCCACAGACCGGGGTTACTGTTTTCCCACCCGTTGTCAGTGATGTCAAAGTTGGTACCCTGCTCCAGCGCAGAATAAAAGAAAAAACTGACCTGGTCCCCTTCATCCGTGAAGCCACAGAGTCCCAAATTGCTGGCAACTCCAATAATGGCTGCATCCCCGGCCTGAAATACGGACTGAGCGAAACCATGACCAGATAAAAATAAGCAGGAGAGAAATAAAAAGGTTCGTAGAGATTGGGGCATAGCTTATGCAATAAGTTCTTTAACATTCAATTCCAAACAGGTATTAGGGTCGCCGAATTTACGACACTTTAAGGTAAAGGAAGTATTGAGAAGATGCTGTTTATGGCATTATAGCTGCCTTAACACCTTATTTATTCACTTTACCTCTTCACGCCATCAGTCATGGACTTGCGGTCATTTCTTTAAATCACCAGAAGCCTTACTCTGAAATCATTAAATCAATGACTCACAGGCCTTTACCCAGAGTCAGGAGCGATGGATGATGACGAGATAAAGAGCCTGAAAGGTTGGGCTCAACCTTATGATCCATTGTTTTACTGACACCATTTATTTTTGGAAATATTAACTGGTCATCTTCTAATACCCTCATTATCAGACGTATTCCAGTCTAATATTTTTATTGATCATTTAAAGAAATGCAAAACCTAATTGTCCTTGAAAACTATTGATATGTGTTCTTGTTTTTCCAGTTAGTTCCTCTGGGAGTGATCTTCCACTACCTGCTTTAATCTAGTCGATTGAGAAGCATTCCAAGGGACAAATTTTTAACTCTTTAAAAACTATTCAGTATGAGAAAGGCATATTTTTTAGCCATGATGATGCTTGTTTCTGTCATTATTTATCCGGCATGTAATGCCAGCAATAGGACAAAAGGCGCGATCATCGGAGCTACGGCCGGTGCTGCTACTGGCGCTGTGGTCAGTGGCAAAAAGAATAAAGCTGTTGCGATTATCCTCGGAGCAGCCATTGGTGGAGTCGCAGGCGGTTTGATCGGCGATTACATGGACAAGCAGGCAGCTAAAATCAGGGAAGACCTCGAAGGCGCAACAGTCGAACGCGTCGGAGAAGGCATCCTGATCACTTTTGATTCAGGTATCTTATTCGATCATGACTCTTATGCATTAAAAGCAGCAACCCGCGAAAATCTGAACGAGCTCACACCTACCCTGCAGAAGTATGATGATACGGATCTGTTGATCCTGGGTCATACAGACAACACTGGTACGGATGAGTACAACGAAACATTGTCAGAAAGAAGGGCAGGTTCGGTTAACAACTATTTAGTTTCTCAGGGTGTAGGCGGTGAAAGACTGACCAATACAGGTTATGGTGAATCAGATCCTGTAGCAACAAACGAAACAGTTGAAGGAAGGGAATTGAACAGGCGTGTGGAAGTGGTGATCGTAGCCAACAAGAAATTACAGCGTGCTGCAAAACGTGGCGATGTAGTTGCGTTTAATTAATCGGCATCCGTAAGGATATAAGTTAAAAGGCTGAAAAGGGTTGATCAATCAATGATCGACCCTTTTCTTTTGGATATAGATACAACACTGCAGTATCCAATGTAATTTTAGAAAATTGAAATTCAACTAAAACCAATCTGACATGAAACGAACAACTGGAATCATCCTTATTGTAGCAGCGCTCGTCTTTGGATTCTTCGGGATCAACAAGCTGGACGAAAGCGGCGGCACAGTCAATCTGCTGGGCATCAAAATATCGGCCCACGATGAAGGTGCAAAACAAACAGGCTATATTTTTTTAGGACTTGCAGCCCTTTGTCTCATCGGTGGCGTTGTCTCGATGCGGGGCAAATAATACTACTCAGGTACCTCTCTTTTCAGAAAGACAAATCCGTTTTTCCTGTATAATTCTTTTAGTTCCGGATATGAGCTGAATCTTTCTGTCCTGTCTACTTTGGAAACAAAATAGACCGGCTTGTCAATGTCTCCATTGAGCAGCCACCCGATGTCATACGATTTCGGATTGTCCGGCTTTGTTTTTTTACCGTAAAACAAGTGAGCATAAGATTTATAACCAAGGGGCGTCAGGTAAGCATCTTCCTTTTTTTTCTCTTCGAAAAACTCGATGGCTGCTCCCTGGGAGTATTGTTCAATGTTGGGGACGATCATCAGTGAAGTCATAAAGACGACAATCGCCGATCCACCGAATAAAGTCCATGCGGCCTCATTGTATTTCGATTTTTTGAGAAGAGCATAACCGCCCAGGATCACTACCAGAAATAGAAATCCCGGCAAACTCTCCCATCCTGTCCACGACACAACTGCTTCCATGTTTGCTTTAGCAAATTCATCCTTCACATAAGGGATCAGCATCGGGATATTTTTACCAACAAACGGAATGGAGATCAACAGGACTGAAATCAGGAGGCCAATGCCAAGCAGCAATGCAGGGATCCAGTTTTTTAAAAATATTTTCTTCAGCTCAAGCCGGTAAATTGTAAGTGCAGCGAGGAATGACAATGGAAACCATGCCAGGGAAGAATAATGCACAATGCGCGACTGGACAATTGAAAATAAAATGGTCACCACCCAAAACAGAATGATCATCCATTTCCGAAAATCATGTCCAGGCGAAAGGTCTGTTTGCGTTTTGAAAAATGACCGGATGGCAAATACGGATGCGGGAAAACATCCGAACAGCAATACAACAAAATGATATCCGGGAAATCCTTTCTGGCCGGCATCATGGGTTGAAAAAAGCCTGTACTGATAGCGGATAAATTCGTGAATAAACCAGGAACCGTTTTTCAACATATTATATCCATACCACGCAAAGGCTACCAATAAGAGCGACGCGATCCAAAGAAAGATGTCCGACCAGTTGAAGTATGTTTTAAACTTGTTGAGTGCGAGATAGACACCGGCTACAAGTGAGAAAATAATCAGTGCGACTGGTCCCTTCGTCAGCAAGGCTACACCCATCAGCAAACCTGACATGATGATGTAGATTGTTTTTCGTTGATTTTTCTCTTCTACTATTCCTTTTCTGCTCCACGCGTACAGGATGAAAAGATATAATGACAGGAAAATAAAAAGGTTAAACCATGGATCGATCAGCCCTGACTTAAAATAGAAGGAGGGAAACAAACTTCCTCCGAATGCCAAGGCCCAGTAGGTGCCAAATTTATTGTCATAGATCCGTCTCCCACAAAGGAAAATGACAATCAAAGTGAGGATCCCACAAATCGCATTCGGAAACCGGGCAGCAAATTCGTTCACTCCAAACAAATGCATCGCTGCACTTTGCAGCCAAAAGAATAAAGGTGGCTTTTCCCAAAAAGGCTGGTAATCCATATACACCTGGGAATAATCCTGCAGCACGATCATTTCCCGCGAGCATTCAGCAAAATTGATCTCATCCCAGTCAAATAAATGGACATGCCCCAGGAAGGGAATGAATAACAAACCGCCCAGGATGACGATCAGGATCACTTCCTTATTTCGCAACAAATACATCAATTGGATTTAAGCCGGCAAAGTAATGATGTTTTGAGCAGGTAGCTGACAACCATGCCTGCCATTCAATATTTTTAAAAGCATTGAACTCCGGCTCAGCAGAAAAATATCGGAATTAAAAACATAATCAATACATTCAACAGATACAGTAACATAAGCTGAATGAAAGGACTGAAGACCATCATCATCATTGAAGTGCAGATCATCCTGATCCTACTGGGATATCTCGTATGGAAAACCATCGACCTGGAAGAAAAGGTACGCCGAACAAATATGTTTCTGCATGAGGCCATCAGGGATACGCGGTTTGAAGAAATATCTCAATCCAATGAAATGGACATCGTGCTGGGTGACCCTGTTGTGTCGGGTACGATCATCATGTACACCAAAGTTGATTGTGAATACTGTGCAGACTTTTTCAAAGAGACATTTCCGCTGATTGATTCAGCCTATCTAAAAACAGGTAAATTGAAATTTATCGTCCGGTATTTGCCTGATAGCCGGGATTCATCCTCTCTTGAATTGATCCGGTATTCATATTGCATGGATGAGCAGGGACTTTTCTATGATTATCTGTCTTACAATATTTCCGGAAAGGCGGATCTTCCCGATGGGCACCTTGTATTGGTAAAAGATACATTGGCTTTGTCTATGTGCTATCATGCTCAACAACTCAATCAATATATCACATCCACTGCGACTAAAGCCCGTCAGGCAGGGATCAATGTCACACCCTTTTTTATCATAAATGGTAAAGAATTGAGGGGTGATCGAAAATTCATTAAGTTTAAAGAACTGATTGAACAAGGATAACTATATTTAGAAATTGAATCGTCAACTGGATTAAATAAACATTCAAAAAAACTCAAGCTTATGAAAATTTTGAAACTTTTCGCAGCCCTCATTGGTGGATTCGCGGTTCTGTTTAGTTCATCTTCCTGCAAAAAAGATGATGAATGTTGTTCCTGGACAGATCAATTTAGCACCACCTACAATTACTGCGAAGATGAGGATGACTGGAAGGCTTATTATAATTCCTGGCAAGATGTTAAAAACGAGGCTACCTCTTACGGCGGGGATTGCGATTAATACAGCACAGAGCCATCGTTAGCTAATTCCTTTATGAAACGAAAGCCTGATTTTGAATACGAGGGAATCAAAATTCTCATCAGGCTGATTGATCAGATAGGTCGGCGACTGAAAAAACTTTCAGAACGCCTGGGCTTCCTCTTGTATAAAAAGGAGTTCGGTGAGCGTGATGATGATATTTACATTGCAACCTATCCGAAATCCGGTACAACACTGATGCAGATGATCCTGTACCAGTTGACTACTGACGGGAACTCTGACTTTCATCATATCTACGACGTATCTCCGTGGATCAGGAATGCATCTGCCCGTCGTGAAAAACCGAAAGTGTTCCCTTCACCCAGGCTCATCAAGACGCATGACTTTTACAAGGAATTTCCGAAAGGAACGAAAGGCCGTTTCATTTTTGTGTACCGGGATGGCATGGATGTCGCCGTATCCCTTTATCATCAAAACAAGAATTACAATAATCCGGACCTTCAGTTAGATGAGTTCTTGAAGAAGTTTCTCTCATGGAAAAAAAGAAGCTGGTTTTATTATACGAAGGACTGGCTGGAAAACAAGAAGCGCTTTCCGGTTTTATTTCTGACCTACGAAGACCTGATCCATCACAAAGAAGAGCAGATCAGAAAGATCATTGACTTTTGCAGACTGCAGAGCACCGCAGAGCAAATCGATAGAGCTATCCGGTTGAGCAGCTTTGAAAACATGAAGAAGGAGGAAGAGAAATTTGGTGTTCAACCACCTGTTTCGAAAATGGTATTTGATCAGTTTATCAGACGCGGAAAAGTAGGGGAGGGATCAAAGTTGCTTTCCGAGGATCAACGAGAGAGATTTCAATCGCTGTACAGCCAAATTGTAAGCCCAACAATTGAAAAGATTATTCCCCGGGAAATGAAGACAGACCATGGACGATAGTCCATTATCTATGGCTCATTATTCATGCCTGCTTACAATTCACAATTTTGTTTTTTAACTTGAGGAATCATCTGCTGTTGCGATGACCTGGTGAGCCAACTATAATTCATTGACATGCGCATCGAGATAGAACTAGATCATCCTGATTCAAAGGATGAAATTTATGATCTGCGTAATTACCTGCTGGAGAATCTGGATGGAATTTCTTTGCACATCAAAGAATCTCCGCCCCAGGAAGGTCAAATGGCTTTGGGTTTGCTGACAGATCCCGTCATCGGAGGTGTCGTGGAAGCACTTGTTGGCTTCACGATCCACCAGGTCTATGATGGCATGCTCAAGCCAAAGATCAATGCCTGGCTCCAGGCTAAAAAAGCAAAAGGCGCCTCAAATCTGGGTGTATTATCAACATTGAAAGATGATCAGTCTAAAGTCCATTTTCTCCAATCCGGAACAGGAGAGACGAAAGTGTATGATCATGTCAGGTATGCCATTGATACGGAACGAACGTATGCACTGTTGATAGGATCAGGTGAATTTGAACACAGTTTTGCACCGATCCCGCCTGTACAGCAAAACCTTGAGGATTTTTATGGCCTTCTGACGAGCAAGCTTCATGTAGGCCTCCCCAAAGAAAATGTGACGATCACTTACAATAAATCCAATACCGAAATAGAAGAGGCTCTTCTTCAGACGAGCAGGAAACCGGACATGGAGACACTGATCATCTATTTCACGGGTCATGGGCACAGGACAGATGTGAAGAAGCTCTACCTCATCGCACACAACACGAAGAAAATCGATGATTATATTCTGGGAGGAATCGATTTTGATTTCATCAGTAATGCTGTATTGAAAAACTCAACTGCTCGCCAGAAAATCCTGATCCTGGATGCATGTCATAGTGGTATAGCTACACAAAGCAGTGAATCCATGATCACCAATGTGGATGTTAAAGGAACTTATACACTCACTTCTTCACCGGGGGATGAAGTCTCATATTTTGACAAAAACGGGCGGAACACTTATTTTACCGGTGCTTTGATTGAAGCACTGACGAACGGTGTCGACAATACAAATGAATTACTGGCACTGGACGATTTGTATGAACATGCGCAAGCTCATCTGCAAAGAAAAAATTTTCCGCATCCGGTTTTCAAAAGCCAGCTGAATATCCCACCATCCCATTTTTTCATCTCGCGAAATCCTGCATTCTCTGCCGATAAATTAAAACGGCGTCCGGCCCAGTTGTATAGCCAGGGCAAATTGCAGGATGCGCTGTATGAATATGAATTGGTCTTACAGAAATATCCGGACGATTTGAATCTCCGTAGGGAAGCAGATCATTGTCGTTCACAGATCCTGTTTAGCCAGTTGGTCCATGATGCAGACGAGTTGTACTATCAGCATCACAATTACGCAGACGCACTTGAAAAGTACCGGAAAGCCATCCAGGTTAAACAGGATGACATGGTGCAGCAGAAGATCGGTAAGTGCGTAGAGATCCTTCGAACCCGTGTTCCCTCTGATCCACCAAATCCCGTTACGCCTCCGATTCCTAAAGTTGAAATTGAGAAGAAAGAAAAAGAGAAACAAAAAGATAGCCGGCCACATCCACAGATTCAAACTCCGAATCAAACAGCGGTTATTCTGTCTCTTATCTGGTTAGTGATTTCAGCTGTGAGTTTTTTCATTGATTTTTATGAATGGTATTTGCCGATTGGACCCATCTTTCTGGTGACGGTGGTCCTGTTCTGGACAAGATTCAGAAAAATGACGAACGTTGAATTTCTGATATGTGCCTATGCCGCTTTACCAATGGTGGCCAGGTTAGGGATATATCCTTACAGAGGCTGGTTCCTTCAGGCTTTGACATTGCTGGTTCTCGTCATTTGCTTTTATTTTTTTCTGAAGTTGCTGAAAAGAAGGCTGGGCACAATTAGCGCGGGCAATTTTATAAGTGGAAGTTTTGTAGTCGTGATCATTGTTGCCATGTTGGGATCAAAAATATTGATGACCCTTGCCTTAATACTGGGTGATTATTCAGACTGGGATGAGTACAGGATCACCGGTCTATGGATGGGAGGCCTTGTTGGTTTTGGATTTGTGATCCACCTCTGGCTTAAATGGAGGAGAACCGTTTCTGAAAAACCCGGATCGCCATTGAATGCATAGTTATTATTATTTTGTATATATACAATTCTGAATTACAATCCTTTAACTTTTAATTCTAAGGCAGAAAGGAAAAGTTCTACAGGTTAAAGGTTAAAGTGCGTGTTTCCTGAGTACGCGACTGATCGTTCTTGCTCTTGCATATTGAGATACTATTCACATTATTATTGACCCCCTGCTCCATTTTTACTTAACTTTGGCATCCTAAATGTTCTGAAAATGAATACGTTTTTGTTTTTAAGTTTTCCGGGTGGTTCTGAATGGTTCATCATCCTTTTTGTGGTTCTTCTTCTGTTTGGGGGTAAAAAAATACCTGAGCTGATGCGCGGACTGGGAAAGGGCATCCGTGAGTTTAACAGTGCACGCAGTCATATCGAAACTGAAATCAAAGAAGGCATGCGCGAATCCGATCGCAAAGCAATCGAAGAAAGCAAAAAAGAAGCCTGATCCTTTCGATGAAATTGAAATCCATTTTTTCCCTACTCGTGGTAGCCGGATTTTGCCTTCCCATATTGAATGCGCAAAAACTCGGTCATATCAATTCCTCCATCATCATCCAATCGCATCCGAGGGTTGCCGAAGCTGATGCTCAATTGCAGACTTATCAGAAAATTCTGCAGGATTCTTTTGATATGAAAGCCAAAGGATTCCAGGAAAGATACCTTGCCCTGGTCGAACAATCCAACAATGGTTCTTTAGCCCCGGTCGCGCTTGAAGCTAAAAAGGCCGAATTGGTTGAAGAACAAAATGCTCTGCGACAGGAAGAACAGCAACTCCAATTCCGCATGCTGCAACGCCGTGAACAATTGCTTCAACCTATTCTCAACGAAATCGATTCATTGATTCAGGCTATAGGTAAGGATGGTAATTATTCGATGATCTTCGATACAGGCGCTGGTGCTGCTTTATTGTTTGCCACTGAGACTGAAGATCTGACGGAACTGCTGAAAACAAAATGTCTCGGCAAGTAAGTTTTCATTCATCCTGATTTTTCAACTCTTCGCAGCTTTTTCAAGGCTATCCCAACTAATCGTTCCTGCATAGTGATCAGGCTCTGCCACTATCACAACCGGCACTTTGTGCTGTTGCATGAAAGCAAATAAATGTGCTACCGGTGTATTGGCCGGAACCACCGATGGAGCTGGTATCACATATGCGTCTATTAAAACATCCGGATGGATCAATGGATTGAAGCTAACCATGACTTCACGAGTGATATAACCGGCCGGGATGCCCGGGCGTGACCAGACAATAAAACTTTCTTCCGTTGTTTCTTCAATTAATTGCTTTGCAAATGTCATGCGCATGCCTGCGTGTAGCAGATGATTGAGCGGTAGCATGATATCCCGTGCCTTGGTTTTTATCATTTTGGTTTGTCGCTGAAGGATAAGATTTTCCTGTCGCGCGGCGAAAAAGATAAATAGTCCAATCAATGTCAAGACAGGTTGTCTGTTCATCAACCCAATACCAAACATAATGACGGCAATGAATTGTCCGGCAAAAGAAGCTATTTGAGTTGCGCGAGTTCTATCCATCCGCAGTGATAGAAGGCTTCGTAAAATTCGCCCACCATCCATCGGGAAAGCGGGAATCAGATTGAAAACACCAAGCCAGAAATTCGCCAATAATATGATCTTAAAGTACTCCCGGATTGGTGTGTTCAAATCCCAAGATAAAACTGCAAGCGTAGGAATTAACTCACCTTCGAAAAGAAGAAATCCCAGCCATATGACACCGGCAATCACAAAATTGACAACAGGTCCTGCTATAGCAACCCAAAATTCCTGTCCTCTTCCATCAGGCATTCGTTCAAGGCGTGCAATCCCTCCGATAGGTGTCATGATAATGTCAAATGTCTTGACACCAAACTGGCGTGCAGCAAGAGCATGTCCGAATTCATGAAGAATAACACAGAGAAAGACGCTAAGCACAAGGATAATGGCGCTGACAACAGATATAAGTTGAAAACCTTCCTGACTGTTTTGATACACTATCCACAATAATAACAAGCCGAAACTCCAATGGATCTTTAAAGGTATCCCCGATATAGTGATCAGTTGGTATGACCCTTTCATAAGGGGAGAAGATAAGGATTAATCGACTTGTGAACGACGAACCGCCCGTCATCGACTACCTGACGCGGTGC
>JANMVA010000100.1:0-2153 GCA_031392195.1 Saprospiraceae bacterium
ATCTTATGCGTTGCAGCATTGGCCATCGCTGCGGCTCTTTCCGGGTCCGTGTCTTCGATCGTCAACACCAGAGCATCCTGCTTGGTCAGGAGGATATTGAAGTTTTCCTTAAACGTTTTACGCATTTTAAACTGGGCTTTCGGAGAACCCGGTTTGATCTTATACGCCGACCATAGGTCAAATGAATCGATCAGGAAATCCAATACTCCATGCGAGTTGCCGACGGTCAGGATGCGGTCGATATCCTCACCGCTACCATAGTAATACATGTCCTGCGTGCTGCCCCCGAATACTTTCTCAGGCTTAAACAAGTCCTGGCTGGCGGCATAAAAGACTGTTTTTCCCTGGTAGTGGTCTTTCATAAACAGGGAAAAAATGATGCTCAGCACAAAAGCAGCTCCGGTGACATAGACGATCCGTCGTCGCCATGGATACAGGGTCCCGAGGATAGGTAAGAGCGTATCACGTGTAGTCTTCATCAATAGTCCGCTTTTTGGCAGGATGGGGGCGTAAAAGTAAAAATAAATGAGGATCAGCTGGTTCTGATCTCCGGCCTGCTGCCTACAACGCAAAAACCGTTCATTTCTTTATGCGAAGGACATTTTTCATCTTGTAGCTATGATCCGCACCTTACTCTCGATAGTCGTATACCCTATCCTGGTATGCGGGTGTAAAAAATCGGACATGAATGTCTATCCCTCAGATCATCCCCATCTACAGTGGCATGGCCGGACCTATGCTGATAAATCCGGTGACCGCTATCTGATCAGTCCCGCCTCTTATTGCTATTTTCGGATCAGGGGTGAAAAATGCCGGATACAGATTCAAAATGCCGCTCCACAAGGTGAATACAATTATTTCTCCGTTACAGTAGACGGCCTTCATCAAAAACGGCTCATTTTAAAGTCCGATTCACTTCTTCATTATGACATACCCATCCGTTTGCCCGGAGAATTTCATGAAATCATGATCTCAAAAGAAACGGAATCTTCCTGCGGTGCCATCATCATCACAAGCATCGAAGCCGCCGAACTCCTGCAACCACCCTCAGAAAAAAAGAAGAAAATTGAATTCATCGGCAACTCCATTACAGCTGGCATGTCATCCGATGATTCTGACACACCTTGCGGCAATGGTAACTGGTATGACCAAAGCAATGCTTATGATGCTTATGGCCCACGCGTTGCAAGGGAATTAAACATGGATTATACTGTCACTGCCGTTTCCGGGATTGGAGTGTATCGGAATTCAGGTTCTGATTTTCCGGTGATGGGTGATATCTATGGATCAACTTTTATGTCCGGACAATCTGAAGATCCCAAATGGGATTTTCATCAATGGCAGCCGGATATCGTTGCCATTAATCTTGGAACGAATGACTTTTCAGATGGAGGCGGTATGATCGAACGGTTACCATTTGATTCAACAAAATTCATTGAGAAATTTGTCGCGCTCGTTGAAATGGTGCACAAGTATTATCCGGATGCAAACATTATTTTGTTGCAGAGCTCAATGTCAGGACCTCAATACATTGATATTCACAAAGCCTGTCTCAATGCAGTGGCACAAAAATCCAGTTCAACAATTGAAGGATTATCAGTTGATGTTTTTTCATTCAGTCATTTCAATGCCGGTGGTTGTTTAGGTCACCCGGGTGTTGAGGATCATAAAAGGATGGCGGAGGAATTACTTCCGGTTATTCGAAAGCTTATACAATAGGATGTGAGAAAGTGAGAAAGTGAGAAAGTGAGAAAATAAATGTAGTGTGCGGGGCTTGCCCCCGCCTTGGTAGATTCCAAAATGTAGTATGCGGGGCTTACCGAATCTTGTAAATTCAAAATATACTACTGTCAATCGTAACTCGAAATTCGAAATTCGTCAATTAACCAAATCATGAAAAATTTTTACCACAACGTTTACTTCTGGCTGCAAAATCCGGAGAACGCAAAAGACAGGAATTTCTTTGAAGCATCGCTGAGAAAGATGTTGAGTTCTTCTCAATACGTTGAAGAATATCACATCGGCACGCCTGCGTCAACAGACAGGCCGGTCATCGATCGCAGTTATACTTATGCTGCTGTCATGAGCTTTAAAAATGCTGCTGATCAGGATGCCTACCAGGAAGAAGATGTACACAAGAAGTTTCTAAAGGA
>JANMVA010000108.1:0-5932 GCA_031392195.1 Saprospiraceae bacterium
TATAAACTTCTTCCTGCGATAGACCTAATTGTTCTGCTTTTACTTTCCGCTCATCCGTCCAGAATTTGTCATGCTCTTTCAACATGCGGCTGCTGAATTCTTCAGGACTAACCGTCCAATAGAACTCATATGTATTCGGAATAAAGCGCGTCAATCTTGTCTCAGGCTTTGTGCCGGCAACTGAATCAAACCGCTGCTCAAAATATCGCATGAGTTCAACAGAATCGAATTCCAGTTTTTCCGCTATCCTGCCAGCCATCTGCTCAATCGTTCTCACATTATGTATGGTCAATTTCAATGGCGTCTGACGTCCTCCACGCAGCATAGTGACGAGCGTTTTATTATTCGTAGGTGCTTCTACCACATATCTTCCCGCGCGAATATTGTCATCACCATACACCATCTTTTCTGCAGTCCACCGAAATCTGTTCTCGTTTAAGATCTGTCCTTTGGCTAATAAGCTATCTACTACATCATCCATTGTAGAACCTGTAGGCACGTACAAAACATTGTCTTCAATTTTCAGTGGCGTGTTGACGGAGAACATATTGACATAAAACCTGAATCCGATATAGGAGCCAATGGCCAAGACAATCAACAAACCAATCAATAATATCTTTTTCAAGACGTCAGTGGGTTAGAATGGAAAAATGGATAGATTTAATATTGTTCATTCTCATTCGGGAAATCACCCGAGCGCACATCCTTGATGTAATTTTCAACTGCCAGGTGGATTTGCTCATACAGGTTAGCATATCTCCTGAGAAATCGTGGGTGAAAATCATGTGTCAATCCGAGTGCGTCATGCACCACTAAAACTTGTCCGTCTGTTCCCTGACCGGCTCCAATCCCGATCGTCGGGATGCGGATAGACTTGCTTACTTCAGTTGCCAAAGCAGCCGGAATTTTTTCAAGCACTATGCTAAAACAACCGAGCTCCTGCAAAACCAAAGCATCAGACTTCAACTTTTTTGCTTCTTCCTCTTCTTTAGCTCTGACGACATAAGTCCCAAATTTATATATAGATTGAGGTGTTAGTCCCAGGTGACCCATGACGGGTACACCCGCGGATAGGATGCGCGTGATGGATTCACCAACTTCACTTCCACCTTCAAGCTTTACAGCATGCGCACCTGACTCTTTCATGATCCGGACAGCCGATTCTAATGCTAAGCGGCTATTCCCCTGATAAGACCCAAAAGGCAGATCCACGACAACCAGCGCTTTTGATACAGCTCTCACTACCGAAGATGCATGATAGATCATCTGGTCAAGTGTGATTGGTAGTGTTGTTTCATGGCCAGCCATCACATTTGAGGCACTGTCTCCCACGAGAATGATATCAATACCGGCATCATCCAGTATCCTCGCCATCGAATAATCATACCCCGTCAACATGGCGATCTTCTCACCCGCCTCCTTCATCTCCTGAAGCGTATGGGTCGTGATTCTCTTGGCTTTACTGTGGATCGACATGGACAGATTGGTTCTTAATTGCGGTATCAAATATAAAAGGGTTATTTCACCAAACCTCATTAAGGGTGTGCGACCAATGACCAATGACAAATGACCAGGCATCACTAGATCTGTAAGACTAACCGATCAGGATCTCACTCGGCATTCTTCTAAATACCCCGGGGTTTTTGGAGCAAACACACACCGCGGGTGTGAATAGCGTAGAAACACAGGGGAGAGAAATTTAGCGAAGCTGAAAATTTCGAAGGGGCAAGTAAGGTAAAGCTCGTTGGTCGAACACATCTAGTGCGCCCTTCCTTAGCCTTAGCCTTCGCCTCCGCCTTTCTTTACCTTTGTCGTTGGTCTTACATATCCAGTGAAGTCGTCTAGTTAGCCCTTCGCCTTCGCCTCCGCCTTAGCCTTTTTCTTTACTTTTGGCGCATGAAATGGATTTTCAGCCTTATCGTCTTCGCCTTCTTTTTTACCTCCTGTGATAATGAACTGGTGGTCATCGATGAATGGAAAGATATTCCTGTCGTTTGGGCCCTGTTAAATAAAAGTGATACAGCCCATTACATAAGGGTTGAAAAAGCATTCCTCGATCCGACTACATCTGCTTTGGATATTGCCCGCATTCCGGATTCTCTTTATTATGACAATGCTGTGGTCTCTCTCAAAAGAGTGTCTTCAGGCCAGGTTTATCAATTGGAGAGGGTAGACGGCGATGCTGAAGGCTATCCGCGCGAAGGAGGCATTTTTGCCGAAACACCAAACTATCTCTATAAGATCCATTCCAGTGACATCAACCTCGTCATTGGTGAAGAGTATGAATTCATCCTGGATCGTGGCGATGGCAAAGCTCCGGTGACAGCTAAAACGATCATTCTTGGCAAACCTGTGTTAAGAAATCCACCACCTAACACAAATCTATCTTTCCGGAATAATAATCAGTTCTTATTTATCTGGAATGAACTTCCGAATGCTGAAATTTTTGATTTGAAACTACGCTTTCACTATACTGAAAAAACTCCTGAGACAAATAACCAATTCATTCCAAAAACAGTTGAATGGACAGTGGGGCGTAATATCACCGGTGTCGAATTTGACATGGATGGTTCTGAGTTCTACAATGCATTGACAGACAATATCGAAGAGGATTTTGAAGCGATGAGGAGATTTGATAGCATTGATATAGTCATCTGGGCCGGCGGAAAAGAACTCAATGAATTTATCAAGATCACACAAGCCAATACGGGTATCACCAGTACGCAGGACATCCCGGGCTACACAAACCTTTCGGAAGGTATCGGGATCTTCACATCAAGAAATGTCTCTTATTACACCGGTTTCGGGCTTGTCCCATTGACGCTGGATAGTCTCCGCAACGGTTCTATCACAAATGACCTGAATTTCCAGTAATTCCCACTTTCCTGTCTATTTGGCAGATAATTTTTATAACATCTGTCAGCATTTCCTGTTTTGTCATAAAGAGGCTGATTTTCAGCGCATGGCATATACATTGATCATAAGATTCAATATTGAATTTTAGAACTGCAAAACGATTAAATAAAAAATTATGGGTAAGATTATAGGCATTGACCTGGGTACCACCAATTCTTGTGTTGCTATCATAGAGGGTAATGAACCTGTCGTGATCGCGAACGATGAAGGAAGAAGAACCACACCTTCCGTGGTGGCATTTCTCGATAACGGAGAGCGCAAAGTCGGAGATCCGGCTAAACGCCAGGCTATCACAAATGCAAAGAGGACCGTTTCTTCCATCAAGCGATTTATGGGAGCCCGTTTTAGTGAAGCCAAAAATGAAACGACTCGAATGCCATATGCGGTCAAGTCAGGACCAAATGATTCAGTGAGAGTAGATATTGATGGCCGCGAATACACAGCTCAGGAAATCTCTGCGATCATCCTTCAAAAGATGAAAAAAATTGCAGAAGACTATATCGGGCAATCTGTCACTGAAGCAGTCATCACTGTTCCGGCTTATTTCAATGACTCACAACGCCAGGCTACCAAAGAGGCAGGAGAGATTGCAGGCCTGACTGTCAAGCGGATCATCAATGAACCGACTGCAGCAGCACTTGCATACGGCCTTGACAAAAAACATAAAGACATGACCATTGCCGTATTTGACCTCGGTGGTGGTACGTTCGATATTTCCATCCTCGAATTGGGAGATGGTGTATTTGAAGTAAAATCAACCAATGGTGATACACACCTCGGTGGTGATGATTTCGATCAGGTAATCGTTGACTGGCTTGCTGAGCAATTCAAATTACAGGAGAACATCGATCTGAGAAAAGATCCAATGGCACTTCAGCGCTTAAAGGAAGCTGCAGAAAGAGCAAAGATTGAACTTTCATCAGGAACAGAGACAGGCATTACATTGCCGTACGTCACTGCGGTTGATGGAGTACCTAAGCACCTTGATACAAAGCTGAGCCGTGCAAAGTTTGAGCAATTGACTGCAGATCTCGTAGCGCGCACGATGCGTCCATGTGAAGATGCAATCCGTGATGCAGGAATCAGCAAAGCTGATATTGATGAAATCATCTTAGTTGGTGGATCAACAAGGATTCCAAAAATTCAGGAAGCAGTTGAAGAGTTTTTTGGTAAAAAACCGAGCAAAGGTGTCAACCCTGATGAAGTAGTTGCCATTGGTGCAGCCATTCAAGGCGGAGTGTTAAGTGGTGATGTACAGGATGTATTATTGCTTGATGTCACTCCTTTGTCAATGGGGATTGAAACAATGGGTGGAATCTATGATGTAGTGATCGAAGCAAACAGCACGATCCCTACGAAGAAATCAAAAGTGTATTCCACTGCAGCAGACAATCAACCTTCGGTAGAAATTCATATTCTGCAGGGTGAGCGTAAAATGGCGAAAGACAATCGTCCGGTTGGAAGGTTCATTCTTGATGGAATTCCTCCTGCACCTCGTGGTATGCCTCAGGTTGAAGTCACATTTGACATCGACGCCAATGGTATCCTCAATGTATCTGCAAAAGATAAAGGCACTGGAAAACAACAATCTGTTCGCATCGAAGCAAGCACAGGATTATCTAAAGAAGAGATCGCGAAGATGAAAGCAGAAGCAGAAGCAAATGCTGAAACAGATCGTCTCGCGCGCGAACAGGCTGAGAAGATCAATACTGCTGATGCACTGGTATTTCAAACTGAAAAACAATTGAAGGACTACGGAGATAAAATCCCTGCAGATAAAAAATCAGCGATTGAATCAGCACTAGCTCAATTGAAATCAGCGCATGAATCAAGAGACATAAGTCGCATTGATCCTGCATTGGAAAGTCTTAATGCTGCATGGCAAGCCGCCAGTCAGGACATCTACCAGGCACAGCAACAGGATGGTCAGCAACAACCTGCCCAGGAAAATGACGGAACATCTCAATCAACCAACACCGGTCGCCAAAGCGATGACGTGACCGATGTCGAATTTGAAGAGATGGACAATAATAAAAATTAATCGAAGCAGATTAATGATTCGAAAGGCGATTGTGAAAACAGTCGCCTTTTTTTATTTGTTAGAAGTTTTTTCAGGCCTGAAAGGCAGCAAGCTGATTTCGAAAAATTAAACTGTTGCCGAATATTAATTTTTAGTTTGGAAACTTAAAATAGCTTCGTATAGTTTTTTCGCTCACGGCTCACGGCTCACGGCTCACGGCTCACGGCTCACGGCTCACTGATTACCGATTACCGATTACCGATTACTGCTTACTCTCCCTCACAAAAGCAGCAGTTGCCAAGGATGAAAAATCCCCAGCCAGGTACTTAAAATAACCGGCCATCGCAATCATCCCGGCATTATCCGTACAATATTGCATCACCGGAAAATAGATATTCCATCCTTGCTCCTTTCCTAATTCTTCCATCCTTTTTCTCAAGCCCGAATTTGCCGCAACGCCACCAGCAATTCCAATATCGCGAATGTTATACTGCTTAGCAGCACTCAGAATTTTTAAGGTTAGAATTTCAACAATCGTATGCTGAATGCTCGCACAGATATCCGGAAGATGATTTTGAATGAATGATGGATTCTTTTTCAATTCATCGCGAATGAAATATAGAATAGCTGTCTTCAATCCACTGAAGCTAAAATCCAAACCATCAATTTGTGGAATCGGAAGTTTGTAAATAGGCTTGCCCGTATTTGCTAATTGATCGATTTGCGGGCCGGCAGGGTAGGCGAGTCCAAGAATTTTTCCTGACTTATCAAAAGCTTCACCTGCTGCATCATCGCGTGTCTGACCAATAACTTCCATGTCAGTAAAACTCCTCACCAGGACGATCTGCGTATGACCCCCCGAAACAGTCAGATTCAGAAATGGAAATGAAGGCTTAGGATCATCAATGAAATGCGACAGTACGTGAGCTTGCATGTGATTGACAGAAATAAAGGGGACATTCAGGGATAAAGCCATCGCTTTGGCAAAGCTCAAAC
>JANMVA010000211.1:0-2784 GCA_031392195.1 Saprospiraceae bacterium
GCTGACTTTATTTCAAAAGGAAATGGTGGCGAATTAGCTCTGGTGGGATATTCAATTCACGGCAAAGCTTTTTATCCATTTATTCTTTATTTTCCCGATGTTCAGGGTTCGAGGTTTTTGGACGGCCCGGTTGAACGGATCAAATTTGACCAGGTGCTGCAAACGGAAACGATCATTTTTCATGACAGCAACGACGTTTATTTGACCAATGAAGAAGAAGATGGTTCAGATGGCCAGATCTATAAAGTCCACCTGAAAAATTGATTTATCTTTCCCATAATTGATATTATGTTAAATAGAATTATCTAATCCCTTTTCCTTGCTTAATTCCTTATGAAGCAATCAAATACTTGCCCTAAATGCAAATCAACTGACGTCGTCCGGATCCCTGCCTTTAAAAGCACTTCCACTTCCAACATCATCCAACTGACGAAATGGGGAACACAATACACCTACTTTGAACGGTATGTATGCAATGCATGTGGCTTTATAGAGCAATACGTTGATGTCGATGATAAGAGCTGGCAAAAATGGTATGACAAGCAAATCGAAGAAAATTTGCTCGATTCGGATTTTGTATGATGCACTAAAAAACCTCTACCAGGTATTCACCTTTTTCCATCATGACACCAACCGGCTTATCCCATAGATTTTCTGCAGAAAGTAATCTTTGGACTTCCTGACTGGATTCCTTCCTGACTGCGATCAAAAGCCCGCCACTGGTCTGGGGATCGCACATCAGCGCTTTATAACTCTCCTCAGCTAATTGCATTTTCGCACCATAACTGTCAAAATTCCGGTTGGTTCCTCCAGGGATAGATCCTTGCGAAATGTATTCAAAGACTGCCGGATCGATCACCGGCAACATATCGTATTGGATTTGGGCTGAGGTATCACTTGCACTGCACATTTCCATCAGATGGCCGGCCAGGCCGAACCCGGTGACATCTGTCATGGCTGTCACACCTTTCATTTTTCCCAGCTTCTCCCCTACAGTGTTAAGCCTTGTCATCCAGCTTACAGATAATTCTTCATGCACTGGTTGAAGGATCCCTTTTTTCTGAGCGGTTGATAAAATACCTATTCCCAAAGGCTTTGTCAGGTAAAGTATATCTCCTGGTGCTGAGCCTCCATTTTTCTTGATTGCATCAACATCTACTCGTCCTGTTACTGCCAGTCCGAATATCGGTTCAGGTGCATCGATACTGTGTCCACCAGCCAAAGGAATCCCGGCTTCATGGCAAGCCGCTTGTGCTCCACGAATAACCATCCCAGCCACTTCTGCGCTGAGCATATTAATCGGCCAACCCAATATGGCAATAGCCATCATCGGAGTTCCACCCATGGCATAAATATCACTGATCGCATTGGTAGCTGCTATTCTTCCAAAAGTCTCCGGATCATCCACGATGGGCATGAAAAAATCTGTGGTACTGATGATGGCTGTCCCATCTCCGAGGTCCATGACAGCGGCATCGTCACGTTCAGAATTACCCACCAAAAGATGATCAAAGCTGACCGTTGACTTTCCCGCTTTCTCCAAAATATCATCAAGAACTTCCGGTGAGATCTTGCAACCACACCCAGCTCCATGACTATACTGCGTCAACCTGATCACCTTCTCTTGGATAGTCATAATTAGCTGATATTAAGAAGTTTGTTATTAGAATACTCAAGTAAAAGATTAGTTATATCCACTATTTCATCCGCAGGTGGGATACGGACGATTTTATCACTGTCCCAATGATCCAGCTGGAAGTTATAGGACTTGTCATAGTACTTCAAAGCAATCGCTCCTGCCCCAAGTAAGTCATTGGCATCGAGAGCTTTAATGGCATTTTGATAATCCAATCCTCCAAGTCTTTTCCGGATTTTATCAAATGCAATTTTCAACGTATCGATGTCTGTCGGACTTGAATAATAAGCAAGGGCCCGTTCTAACCGGACCTGGGGATCCACTTCAATGTGATAGAGATTAGCAGACCTCATTTTCATCCACAGGGATTCCGGCATGTATACCTTTCCAATATTTCTGGATTCATTTTCCAACCAGATGGGTTTGGTGGGATCCAGAAATAAAAAAGCTGTGAAGAGATTATTTTCGAATTGCTCATTTGTTGGTTGCTCATTTTCACCAATCGAACCAAATGCACTCCCTTTATGGTGAGCCAGCTTTTCAAGATCGATTACCTGGTGCCCCCGTTTTGCCAGCTCATGCAACACTTCTGTTTTACCTGATCCTGTACATCCGCCTAGAATATGGAGATCAAATTCGGTTTCTTCAAAAAAGGAATGAAAGGACTGACGAAAGCTTTTATATCCTCCTTCAAGTTTGGATGAAGGAATTCCTGAAAAGTTGTACAGCCAATGGATGGCACCACTTCTTTTGCCACCCCGCCAGCAATGAATGACCAAAGGCTTTGATGGTTTCTTGAGAAGAGCAGAAACGGACGCCAGATACTCCCCCATTTTCATTCCGGCAATTTTGAGGCCTTCTTTCATGGCAGCATCAGGACTCGTCTGTTTGTAAAGTGTCCCTACTAGTGCTCTTTCATCATCATTGAAAAGAGGAATATTCACTGCACCGGGTATGTGTCCGGCTTGAAATTCACCTGGCGATCTCACGTCGATGATCTGCCATCGATTGAGATCTGCAAGTATATCCTGAATTTCAATTACTTCATTCATGCCGGCCAAAGATACAAGTACCCTAAAAGAAAAAAGGAAGCTAACTTCTTAGCTTCCGTTAACAAAAGACCAGATTAGTATGAAAAAAAACTCTAC
>JANMVA010000141.1:0-2250 GCA_031392195.1 Saprospiraceae bacterium
TGACTTTCCCACTTTAAAAATTAAAACCGCAACGATGGCTACGATTACCATCACAATAATTCTCTTCATGGTGCGAAAGTAAAGTCTTCTGTTACAGAAGAAAACTTCTTGCAGCCGTTAATTTGAGCCTTTACCAAAAAACCCTTTTACCATCTTTGCTTCCAAATATATCTTTCATGGAAATGCTCACCATCGATCCGCAGGACATCCCGCAAAAAGACCTCCACCAATTCATCCTCGGGTCTGTTGCACCACGACCTATCGCATTCGTCAGCACGCTCGATGAAGAAGGCAGACAAAATCTCGCACCCTATAGCTTCTTTAATGCCTTCAGCTCGAATCCACCCATTGTTGTTTTCTCCAGCAATCGCCGCGGAAGCAATAACACGACAAAAGATACACTTGAAAATGTGCGCAAGTCAGGAGAGTGCGTCATCAATTCGGTCAACTACAGCATGGTGCGACAAATGGCTGTGGCATCTGTAGAATTTCCAACCGGTGTGAGTGAATTTCACAAAACAGGACTGACACCTGTTGCATCCGACATAGTGAAACCACCGCGTGTTTTGGAATCACCATCCGCGATGGAATGCATTGTACAGGATATCATCACATTAGGAGATGGTGGTGGTGCAGGTCATCTGATCATTTGCAAAGTGGTGCGCATGCATGTTGCCAAAAATGTATTGACTGATCGCAACCGCATCGATCCTAACAAGATGGACCTGATGGGAAGAATGGGAAGAGCGTATTATGTTCGTTGCAATGGACCAGCCATTCATACCATAGTGCAGGAATATCTTCCGGTGACGATTGGGTATGATCAATTACCCAACTCCATTAAATCAAGCTCAGTATTGACCGGTAATGATCTTGGAAAATTAGCGGGACAAGTTGCATTGCCCTCGGAGGAAAATATTTCTGCTGCTGCTCAAATGGCAGAAGTACATGCAGCATTATCTCAAAAGCATTCTGCGACAACACTTCACTATCTCGCCAAGACATTTCTCGATCGCGGTGAAGTAGAAAAGGGATTTAGCATCCTGATGATCAGGGAGATAAATTGACTGCGTTTTATTCACTCAAACCATAGTTATTTAGGTGGTTTTATACCCAAAAAGGTATAAAAAATTCATTTTTAGTAAATTTATACCTAAAAGGGTATAAAATAATATAAAATGACTATATTTATACCCATAAAGGTATAATATGGATCTTTCAAAATTTATAAAGGAGAGAAGGAAACAAACAGGCCTTACTCAGGAGGAACTGGCCCACAAGGCTGGAGTAGGTTTGAGATTTATCCGGGAACTCGAGCAAGGGAAAGAAAGCTACAGGCTGGATAAGCTGAATCAGGTCCTTTTGCTATTCGGATTCGAAATGGGTCCTGTCCCCATCGACAGAAATAACAGGATGCCATGAAAACAGGTGAAATCAGATACCAGAACCAGATAGCAGGATATCTGAGACAAACGGAAGAGGGATATTCCTTCCAATACACAACCGATTATCTCAACAATGAAGATGCGAAGCCAGTAAGCCTTACGCTCCCTCTCCAATCAGACGCATTTAAAAGCAATGTATTATTTCCCTTCTTTGACGGACTGATTCCGGAAGGATGGTTATTGAATATCGCCGAACAAAACTGGAAGATTGATTCACGGGACAGAATGGAATTACTGCTTACATGTTGTAGGGATTGCATAGGCGCAGTCAGCATCCATCGGGTGGAAAAAATTCCGTCAACATGAAAAGATGTCTTTATTGTTATCAGCTCCTGGAAGATGAAGCATTCGATTTTCATCCTGCATGCAGTAATAAATTCTTTGGAAGTTCTTCTCCGCCTGAGTTACCCTACACATCCACGGATATGATTGAATTAGGTACACAAGTGATACAGAGCCAATTCTCCATCACTGGTGCACAGCCTAAATTGTCTTTAAATATTGACAAAACCCAATCGAATAAAGTTGGGAAATTCACCATCGTTGGTTTATGGGGAAACTTCATTTTAAAACCACCATCAGAAAGGTATGCACAGCTTCCTGAAGTGGAAGACCTCACGATGCATCTGGCATCGATAGCTAAAATAAACGTAGTGCCTCATAGTCTTATCCGCATGAAGGATGGTCATCTTGCTTATATCACAAAGCGTATCGACCGTGAGAAGAAAAGAAATAAAGTGATCAAAATGCACATGGAGGATATGTGCCAACTCACCGAAAGGCTCACCGAAGACAAGTATAAGGG
>JANMVA010000194.1:0-3760 GCA_031392195.1 Saprospiraceae bacterium
GTAATGCATAATCATTTTCATTTGCGTGATTCAGCAAATCGGTGACTTCCTGGCCATGCAGAACACCCGGTCTGAATAATGTAGTTGCGGTCGTGGACATGTAATGAAATTTATGAGATCAGATAAAAGTGAATTGACAAAAATAGGTTTTCGGCAATGGAAAAATGATGTCTGCAGGATCTAAATTATTCCTTTCTCTGCCAGATATCGTTCAGCATCCAAAGCTGCCATACAGCCTGTTCCGGCAGCGGTAACAGCTTGCCTGTAAACTTTATCAGCAGCATCACCGGAAACAAAAACTCCTTCAATTCTTGTCTTTGTACTTCCAGGTTGAGGGATCAGGTAGCCGGCTTCATCCATTTCGAGCCAACCTTTGAAAATATCAGTGTTCGGTTTATGCCCAATGGCGACAAAAAATCCTTTGACATCGAGTTCGGTTTTTTCACCGGTCACATTGTTGAGCAATCGTACGCCGGTCACTTCATTTTCTCCAAGAATTTCATCCGTTTCTGAATTCCAGTGGATCTTAATATTTTCTGTCTTCTTTACCCGGTCTTGCATGATCTTGCTGGCACGCATTTCGTCTCTCCTGACGATCAGGTGAACTAATGGAGAAAGCTTACTGAGATACATAGCCTCTTCAGCCGCGGTATCCCCACCACCGACAACTGCCAGAACCTGGTTTCGAAAGAAGAATCCATCGCAAACTGCACAAGCAGAGACGCCTTTATTCGTCAATTTTTTCTCAGATTCAATCCCTAACCATTTGGCGGATGCTCCGGTAGCAATAATGACTGAATCTGCTTCCAGTTCTTCTCCCGAATCAGTCCAAACCTTATGAACCGGACCAGTGAAGTCAACTTTACTGATCACTGCATAGTGTATCGTCGTACCAAACCGTTCAGCCTGCTCACGGAAGTCTTCCATCATTTGCGGCCCCATGATCCCTTTCGGATAGCCAGGATAATTCTCTACATCAGTGGTGATCATCAGTTGGCCACCGGGTTCGATGCCTGTATAAAGAACTGGTTTCAGATTGGCGCGGGCAGCATAGATTGCTGCTGTATATCCTGCAGGACCGCTACCTATGATCAGGCAGTGGATTCGTGAGCTCATGACAATGGATTTTTATAGTGATGTGATTGTTTTCAGCTAATTCCGGGCCGACAACGACTGAAGCATTATGGCTGAAAGCGCAAATGTAAGTGATTCCTTTCGACTCCTTAAACGCCCTTTTCCGATCATTAGTCTAAAGGTTGGCAACAGATGGGCAGAGTTCGGTAACTTGGCCTCCAGATAGAATTGTGCATTGATGTTTAGCTTTTTGTACCCGATTAGTTATCTCCTTTGTCTTACGGGATTGATCCTTTGGTTCTACTTCAGAGAGAATGGATCGAGAAGCCGCAAGATGAGTTCGCTCTTCCTGGTTTCGTTTATCGTTTATCTATTGTCGCTCGCATTTAGTGAAGCTACTCTTTCGTATAAATTACTGATCCTGTTTCGCGATCTTCTCATCCTGGGATTGCTGTCTACCCTTTTTAGTTATCTCCGGAAAAACAGCCTTCTCGTTTTGGTCGCAGCAATTGCTGTATATGGTATGATCCAGTTTGTAGGATTCAATATGCTGTTTGATACATTTCCACAGGTAAAAAGTTCTGCTTCGTCTGCGAATGATGAATATGAATTGCTGATCGAAACAAATGAAGGTGCCATTCCGAAATCATATGAGCGTCTGATCAAAAAATATGATCTGAAAGTTTCCGAAGCTTTTCATCCTGCTGATCCGAACGTGAGTCGCTTAGATGAGTTTCTTGTGATCGGAATTCCTGATCAGCATGAAGAAAAAATGAAAGAGATCATCCGCGAGCTGGAACGAACTGAAGGAACACAATACGTAGAATACAATGAAGTGATCACTCTCGAAGTCAGGGAGGATGTCGGTGAAGTCCCTGCAGTCACTTCAAAACATGTCAATGATCCATTGGTGAATCAACAATGGGGCTGGGATCTGATACAGGGTGACAGAGTGCATGAGATCTTAGTCAACAATAAACCAAAGCCAAGAAAGAAAGCGATCATTGCGATCATTGATTCCGGTGTTGATGGTGGCCATCCTGATCTCGCGGGACAATTTCAATCGAGTAATTCACAAAACGATACTGATCCGTTAGGACATGGGACACATTGTGCGGGGATTGCTGCTGCAGTTTCAAATAATGGAATTGGTGTTGCTTCTTTATTACCTGATGCATCCTTTGTCGTTGTGACCAGCTTTAAGGTGATGAATGCTCAAGGCGTAGGGAGTCAGCAGGCAACGATAGAAGGGATGATCAAAGCTGCAGATATGGGTGTTGATGTAATCAGCATGTCATTGGGTGGAATTTCTTCTGACAGCAAGCAAAGAGCATACGAAGAAGCTGTCAAATATGCCAATGCAAAGGGAGCGATCGTCGTGGCTGCAGCAGGGAACAGTAATCAAAATGCAAAAAATTATGCTCCTGCAAATGCAAAAGGTATCATCACTGTATCGGCCATTGGTTCCGATCAGAAGAAAGCACCTTTTTCAAATACAGTCAGTGATCTGAAATTTGGTGTCGCTGCACCGGGCGTCAAAATCATGTCCACCTATCCCAATCAGCAATACAAGCAGCTCGATGGCACGTCGATGGCCACGCCCATGGTAGCCGGATTAGTTGGATTATTAAAATCGTTTAATCCCGATTTGAAAACCGATGAAGTATACCGGATCCTGCATGATACAGGAAAGTCTTTCTCAGATGAAAAGACATCAGGTAAATTGATCCAGGCTGCAGATGCGCTTGAGAAAGTAATTGATTAAATTTTCGGATTATTGTAGAGACGCAAAATTTTGCGTCTCTACAATAATCCGAAAATTTAATCACCAAATATATTTACAAGCTCTTTCAAGCAACTTCACATCTTTTTCCAAATCGCCAACCATCTCAAGCGTCATAGCTGATTGCTCATACACCGGTTTTCTTTCCAGTAGTAATTTTTGCAACTTGATTCGTGCTTCGATTTCACTCAATTCAGACAAGAGTGGTCTTCCGGATCTGTTTTCAAGAACATTGGCGATCAATACATCATCCGGCCAGTGAAGGTACATCGTGATGCCATGCTCCATGAGCCATTCCATATTGCGATGATAGACAGGTAGTCCTCCTCCTGTAGCGATCAGTGCTTTTTCATATTCAATAGTGTTACGAAGAACAACAGCTTCAAATTTTCTGAATTCCTGCTCACCTTGCTGATCAAACATCTGTGGAATCGTTAAGCCGCTTTGATTTTCTACTAATATATCCGTGTCCAGAAATGGCACACCTGATTGCTCAGCGACCCGACGGCCGAGTGTTGATTTTCCTGAACCCATAAATCCCAGCAGGTAGATGCGCATAGTATCAAAAGTAATATTATCCGGTTCAGGTACTTTTCATTTTTTCTCAAATATCTTTACCGCGATGATGACCAGGATAGCTTTTTATATTTTCTTTTTGTTTTCCATAGGTGGCTGTAAGCAACACGCCACCATCGAAACGGAGGATTCAAAGGAAACATTCAAGCCAAAAGGGGACTTGTCCGATCTCGCTTACAATCCCATGCGATCTGATGGCACCCTGGACAGTACTTATCTGCCGATCATGATCTTTGAGGATACCATTTTTGATTTCGGTACCATTTTCGAAGGAGATGTGGTGGAGAAAGAATTTCGCTTTACAAATACAGGGACTGCTCCTTTGGT
>JANMVA010000644.1:0-2661 GCA_031392195.1 Saprospiraceae bacterium
CTCTCCGTCTGGAGCAGATGGGGGGAAAAGTTATTTGAGACCTCAGATCCTGAGGATGGCTGGAATGGCCGAAAGTCTAACTCTGGACAGGAACTCCCTGTTGGGGTATATCTATGTGTGCTTGAATATACCGATGCCCGCGAAAGGGTCCATGAATTAAGGGAATTTGTCACTTTGATCCGATAGATAAAAAATAAGAGGCCAGGTGATGAATATTTAAAAAAGTGATACCTTTGTCGCTCTTTTTTAAGGAAGTTAGTCAAATATCACCATGGATCTTATTAAGCTCGTTCACCAGCAACTCAATCCTCAGCCCGTTTTCCCTGATTTTAAATCAGGTGACAGCATCGTCGTTTCCTATAAAATCATTGAAGGAGCGAAAGAACGTATCCAGGATTTTAAAGGTGATGTACTCCAGATGAGAGGCTCTGGTGCCAGCAAAACATTTACCGTCCGGAAAATTTCGAATGGTGTAGGTGTTGAGCGTATTTTCCCTTTCAGTTCACCAAATATCGTAGAGATTAAGGTGCTGAAAAAAGGCAGGGTGCGTCGTGCAAAGCTGTTTTATCTCCGGGATCTTGTTGGCAAGAAAGCCAAGATCTAGGAGAAAAAGGCCTTCACCTAATCAGTATTTCCTTTTCCACTTCTTTACTTTCCAAATCAAATACTACGGCTTTAAAATGGCCTGATCCTGGATTTAGCGTTGAGTTTCTTCATGATCATACGGTCTACCCATTCTTCCGGTAAAAATCGAATCAGCCTAAACTTCCAGGCTTCTGCTTTGATCAGATAACGATTCTTCACTTTTCGGGACCTGATAGCATGCAGCACTTTAACCGTCACTTTTTCCACCGGCAGGCTTTTCGCAATTGTCTTTTCGATCAGCTTCTCTTTGAAGGGTCTCATCCACTCATGCTCAGGGCCAAGATGCTGAATGTCACCACGGGCCTTGTCCCAAATGGGTGTTTTAATACCTCCAGGTTGAAGCAAAACTACCTGTATATCATACATATACAATTCTCTCCTTAAACTATCACTGTAGCCTTCTAAGGCAAACTTGGATGCAACATATGGCCCCAGGAAAGGGCTCCCGAATAAACCCGACACACTACTCATATTGATGATCCTGCGGGGATGCCTGTCTTCCTGATCTTCACCGGATTTCAACAATAAAGGGAAAAACATCTGAGTGACCCTGATCACTCCTATGACATTAATTTCGAATTGCCTTTGCCATTCTTCGATCGGAATGTGTAATGAGGAACCCGAAACGACTATCCCTGCATTATTGACTATGGCGACGAGGGCATCCCGGCCTATTAAAGAGAGAGAAGATGTAACAGCTGATTGTACCGCCTCCCGGATGGTGACGTCCATCACTAATGGATGGAGGGAGGTGCCACATTGTTTTCTCAATCGCTCGCCATCTTCGATATTTCGAACTCCAGCCAGGACTTGGTATCCGTGCTTCACGAGCATTTGGCAAGTTGCCTCACCGATGCCAGAAGATGCTCCTGTCACTAAGACGAAATGCTTCATCGTCAAAGTTGGTGATTTGGGCCAAACCCAAGTAACATCTTTTCGGATATTTGTGTTATTGAGAGGATTTCAAGCTTCACCTTATGATCACCCGTCTTATTATTTTTTCTGCAATTCTCTTATTTATTGATCTCCTTGCTTTCCAGGCATTCCGGTTGCTCGTCGGTTCGTCCGGGAAAACGATCAGGATCATCACTTATGCTATTTACTGGGCGATCCCGGTCATCACGATACTGTTCCTGATAGGTGTTACCACCGGCTGGAGTGATCAGCTACCTAAATCCGTCAGGGTCACATTGAGGGCCATGATCTTCATCTTTTATTTTGCAAAACTTCTGATCGCTGTCATTATCCTGGTCGATGACTTGCGTCGCGGTTTGTTTGCTTTATTAAATCTCAGCAATAAAGAATGGCATTTGTCAACAGACAGATCGAAGTGGATGGCCTATTCTGCAATCATCCTAGGATCTATTCCCGTCGTCAGTCTGCTATATGGAATGGCCCGAAATCCATACCGGTATCAGGTCATGAAGTCGAACCTCAAGATCAAAGGTCTCGATCCCTCTTTATCCGGTCTGAAGATTGTTCAGATATCTGACATCCACTCTGGAAGCTTTTTGTTGAAGGAGCCGGTTGAACGAAGCATAAAACTCATCAATGAACTGCAGCCAGACATGGTCGTTTTCACCGGTGACCTGGTGAATTCTTTGGCATCTGAAATGGAGCCATTCGTGGAGATGTTTAGCCAGATAAAAGCACCGATGGGAGTGTATTCGATATTGGGTAATCATGATTATGGCGATTACCATCACTGGCCGAATCCAGAAGACAAGGTGAAAAATTTTGAATACCTGAAGGAGATCCATCGCAGTATGGGATGGGATCTCCTGCTAAATGAACATCGACAGATACCGTTTGGAAACAGCCGTGTCAACCTGATTGGAGTTGAGAACTATAGTGCGAATCTTCGATTTCATAAATACGGTGATCTCCAAAAAGCTACTGAAGGTCTTGATCAGGATGGTCTCACTGTGCTGTTGTCGCATGATCCTTCACACTGGCAGCATCAGGTATTGAAAGAATTCAAGCATATTCATCTGACCTTATCCGGCCACACCCATG
>JANMVA010000646.1:0-6494 GCA_031392195.1 Saprospiraceae bacterium
CGAGCGACTTCCAATGCGTATCCCATCCTCGTATACTCGGGGAAAAATGCAAATCCAAGATCGGGGTGATCGAGGAATTCTCTTTTGACAAATCCGCACATGCCGATCGGCAATAGGGAATCTTTCAAGAGGACAATACCAAAACCAAAACCATTGGATTCAAAACTTTTTATGGCACCATTGAGCAGATATTGTTCGGCTGCTTCAATTGTATGGACATTGCGGTCACCGATGTATTGCAGCCATGATGGTTCATTGACGAGGCGGAGCATGAAGGCGGCATCATCCGCGGTGGGCTTGCGGAGGAGAAGGCGATCGGTTTCGAGGAGGATGGTGTGCATATCTGGTGTTAAGATAATGAGGAAGTCTTTGCTCTCAACCCTCCGACTCCCTTCAAAGGGAGAGGCATGATATTACTTTGCCAAAGTTTTATTACGATGGACACGATGAGTGTCGATACATAAGTATCGGAATACTACCAGACTGAAAATCTGTTCCTTCTTATGAATCCTCATCATTCTAAAATCACTTTCCCCCTTCGAAGGGGGCCAGGGGGTTGACAGGTAGATCTTAACCTCCGACTCCTTTAACCTGTGGATCGCGATTATTTCCGAAGTAGGATCACTACTTCACTGACCCAACTCTTGTTCCGGTAAGTACTAAATACATATGAACCTGGCTGAAGTGCACTGACATTGACCTGCATCTGATTGGAATCCAACATGCCTGACTGGACAATTCTTCCCAATTGATCAATGATGAAATAGCGGGAAGGCAATGCACCACTTGTCGAAATATTGATCCAATCATAGACAGGGTTGGGATATAAATTGATTTTCCCTTCCGTATCAATTCCGGAATGATCAGAAGAAATGATAGGCAGACATCCGCGAACCCATTGGAATGCAGAATCGAGCTGATTTATATCTACCCCAATATCACTTCCGTCTGTAGCATCCATTGCAAATTGACTTTTCGGAGAAAGCGCGAAGCCATGATAATCCATCAAGCCATCTTCAAAATCAACAAATCCAACTGCGTCGACATCAATGGGAAAATAATTTTCACTGGTCACATTAAAGTTGGTGTAAAATGCGGGATTCCCGCCGATCAGGACATTTTTATGGAAATGCTGATTTTCATCTGTGACATCGGGGAAGTAATGATCAAACGTGTTATTGCCCTGTGATTCGCCCGGGCCATAAATGCCCTGATAGCCACCGGGAGAAACAAAACTATGGACGATGTTATTTGTAAAAAAGAATCCGTCAGTTATATCGTATGCCCATGTAATAGGACCCGTCTGTAGAATCGTATTATGATCAACCCACACATCCTGTGGCTTTCCGATTTTCAGGAATGTCCCGTCATTCGGGCCAAAGATATTTTGATCCCCATAAGAAGGACCGTCGACATCATAAAATAAATTATTCGCGATTTTAATTCTTGCCGAACGATTCCCTATGCCATCATCTGATCCTGGTAATGAAATCCCTGCTCCAACATGACGAATGATGTTATTGGTTATCGTGATATCACTGACATCAGCCTGAGGCGATGCACTACCTTCAGTTCGCACGGTTAGCAGAATTGCATATCCACTTTGACCAATGGGTAAGTCTGCCCAACAATTTTCCAATATATTTCCATCCAGCAATACACGCTTTCCAGTTTTTAATTCAAATAAATTCTTGATCGTCCAATGCTTTCCGGCATAATCAGGATGATCTACACGCCAACTCCAGGGTTTACTAAAATGATTATATCTGATCTCAATATCCGATGGAATAAGACCCGGAATAGCCGGAGCTCCTCCCCCAAATAATATATTTTCTCCCGAAGCCTCGAGAAAATTATTGAGGATCTTAAATGGACCAGGGCCATTGATACCTGAGATAGCCTGTGCATCAAATCCAATACTGTGAAATCCGGAAACATAAGAATCGATGATCGCACCGTTGGCACAATCGAGCCGAATTCCATACTTCATGATGACGCCATTGTCATGTCCATGAATATAGCAACGGTCGATCACAAAATGATGCGGAACATCATCTAATGAATTCTGAGTAGAAGAACTACTGCCCAGGTTGATCAAACCGTAACTATTGATCACATTCGTGTCCGCCGTAATTTCCAAACCAATTAACCTGTAATGGTGGGCACGGGCTTGCGTAACAATGCATGGAATGCCGGACAAATTGGTCGTGACAATCTTTGGCATCGCCTCTTTTTGCGTCGGGAAATCGACATCATTTGTTGTGCTGCCCGGATTGATCCTTGTTTCTTCACCGGATAAAAGATCCATACGCGATGACATGAGGATGATCCATTTATCACTATTGCCTTTGTCAGGCAATGTAAATCCTCCTTTAAATGTCACACCTGCATCCAGCACCATGACTGTCCCCGGCAGAGCTGCATTGATCGCTGATTGAAGGTCACTGTAATCGCGTCCGACCGGGCCAACTGTAATCACTTCATAACCCGTCGTATCCGGAAAACAAGTGATCACTTCCGCCGTATTCGGTAATGCAGGAGTGACTTGTGAATGAACAAGATGGATTCCAATGAAACAGAAGAATACTAAAAAAAAAACTTTTTTGCTTAATTCATTCATACTTATTCTTTTACTACACGCAGCGTCTGTTGTGCTCCTTTACTTTCAATCCTGACAATGTAAATGCCTGACGGATATGAAGAAATATTTATTTCTTCATCAACAGAAACGTATGAATGCTCATCGAGAAGTTTACCTGATAGATTATAGATTTTTACAGACACTAAATCTCGTGTATCCCGGAATTGAATTTTGAATTTTCCTTTTGTTGGATTAGGGGATAAAGAAAAATTATTCTCTGGATTATGTTCATCAACCGATGTCAGGATACTCACAGTCAGATAAAATGTATCCGATACACATTCGTTAGCAGCAATCAGTGTGACGTCAAAATCCCCATCGATATAATCATGGACGGGGTTTTCTTCAGTACTGGTTTCACCATCACCAAAAATCCAGAGATAGGAAGTTGCACCGATGGAAGCATTTGTAAATGTGACAATGTCATTATTTGCACTGAAACTTGCATCGGCGTTGATCTCCGGAATGTCAAGGTTCTCATAATCAAAATATTGTCCCTGGCTTAAATTGTAATAAGAGCCACTGGGTGATTGCTGCAAATTCATAGAGCGGACCATGAACCTGTAAGTTCCATATTCAGACAGACACGGATATGAAAAATCATATCCATTCACCATTTCGTCATTGATCCGTACGTAATCTTCACTTGAGGGAGATCGCACGTAAACATGATAACCGTTGACCTCCTGTCCGGAGGGGATCCATGAGATATGAGCATTATATCCTGGCTTGGATACTGTGACGCTCGATACCGGAGCAAGGACATCATTCCTCAATGTCGGATCACCCAGAAAAGCTGTATGCACAACACGACCACCAAAATTGCTGAAATAAAGACCAACATTATTTTGGGATAACCTGACATCATATCCAATGTTTTCACCCAGGCCCATGTGATGGAATTGCCAATGAGGGCGGCCGCTCCAGACATTGGTCAGTGTCTTCCCCTGTGCAAGCGGTGCGCGCAAGAAATTATCAGGCGTATCCCAATCACCAAAATAAGACCCGAACAACATCGTAAAAACTGATTCGAGACTCGAATTGGCAAACTCACCCGTAGTACCAACACCACCTGCACCCTGGTACCATCCACCACCGCAACCATAAGACCACAGGTAACTACTATCAGCCATCGTCGTAAAATAATCGGCTGCGACTACATTGTCATTTCCAACTAAAGGTGCAAGGTTTTTATATCCCGATGCTGCGAATGCTTCACCCCCAAAATACCCAAAGTTGTCATCGACAAGCGCGCGGTGCGTTGCAGTAAAATGTTTGTGCCTGTATGCATGATCTTTATCCAGGTATTGACGTAGCAATTCCTGTTCATTCAATGCAAATGAAGGCATATTAAAAAAGTCGACACGGCCGACCTGAAGTTCCACATCAGTTGGTATCGTAGCCTGATCAAATTTTCCATCACCCGGCACATTGTGATTGCGCGGATCACCTGCTGAGACGTTATTGACAAACTGATCTGTCCATACGCCGTTGACATCGGCATAATAAACATCCGCAGGATAAGCTCCTGTATGATCACCATGCCCATCCACATTGATCTCGCCACTATACGGAACAGGGATATGTCCTAAGAGAAATAGGGCCCTTGTATTACCAGGATCGTTGTTATAAGCAGCGATGATCATTGATTTCACATCCGTCACCGGAAGCGAGCGATCAATATCCATCCTGAGCACTTTCCATCCATCGCCTTCAAAATCAGCCTGCAGCCTTCTAATTTCGAATTCAAGTGAATCAGCAAATGTATCGTCGACGAGCAAAAGGATGCGTCCACGAAATTCGATTGGTGGAATTTCGATGCCCGAATAAATATATCCATACCCGGTAAAAGCATTTGCAGCACGGGTGACGCGATATTCAAAAGGGATCCCAACTGTAAGGTTTGAATCAATGAATTCCGAAGCTGACCCGGACAATGTTGCCAGAGGTGCCCCCCATGTGATCGCGTTTCTGAGTTTGCGGTATACATAGTGGAGAGTTGCGCTATCATTCGGAACCCAATTCAACATAATGCGGGGAGGAACAGCCTGTACTTCGGCACTCAACTGAACACTTACGTCCTGGCATGACTGACCAATTATTTTACCTAAAGGCCAACATGCTAATAAGGTTAAAATAGCGAAGAGTGATAATTGATGAAATGATGTACCGGTGGTGTCTGGAAATGTTTTCATGAAGTTGGTATTTCAAAAAAGAAGAGAATATGAAAGAATATGAGATTAAATATAAAACTAAGTCCATGATCCGTCAGACTGTCTGTAGGTAGATAGATAGTAGGCAGTGACCGCTGCATGGGCAGGCAGGTTTTCGGTTGGGACATGGATATCGGTGAAAATTGAGCGGTGGGAATTTGCCGTTGTATAAACGTTTGCGAACGGCTTTATAATGTAGGTATGACATTATCAATACTTTACATATAATGATTTTTCAAATTGTTACGTATATTTTGAATTTACCAAATTGCCTTACACCTTCGCATCGCTGCACTACGCATCTCCTACTTCAACTTCCTTTTCTTATCCTTGTTCGCCCGCTCAGTACAGCGCCTGTGTTTCTACGCTGATCACACATCCTGTGTGTATTTGCTCCGAAAACCCCGGGGTAATCGGTCACAGGAAATCAGTAATCGGTCATCGATTTATACTATGAGGCAACTTCCTGGTAAGAATGATCATAATTAATCCTAAAAAATACTTCGACTTGCTATACTCATCCTTGTGCTACAGCAGTAACCGTCCGCGTTCCCAGCGTCTAGTGTCATGGGCAAGAATTTTCTTGCTTACCCCTTCAAAATTTCTGCGAAATTTCTCTCCTACTTCGACACGCACAGCCTCGGCCCAACCAGCTCAGCACGACGCCTGTGTTTCTACGGTAATCACACCTGCGGTGTGCGTGTGCTTCGAAAACCCCGAGGTAAAGCAGTTGTGAATTGTAAATTTTGTGTGGTGAGTCACGAGTCCGGCATCCTTTTTATCCGGCATCCCAACTAAGGTAAAAAGTAGATAATTCATAATTCGTCACTCGTAATTCGTAAATACATCATTGCGGCATGCTCGGCCTCACCTCAATCTTACTCGGCAAGGTCCTTGGATGCATCTTCAACAAGTCCACTACGAGATCACCTATGTCCTCCGGTTGAATCTTCCAGTTATCGGCATCATCCGGAACATGATTGTTGAAGTAGGTAGCCACCGAACCCGGCATGATCGTGCTCACCTTAATACCAAATTTTCGCAGATCAAGCATCACCGCCTGGGAGAATCCCACAAGTCCGAATTTGCTGGCATTATATGCTGCTCCATTGGCAAAGAAATTAGTACCCGCCAGGCTTGCCATCGTGATGAAATATCCTTTGCTGGATTTTAAAGCATCAAGGCTCGCTTTGATCGTGTTGAAAACTCCAGTCAGATTGACATCGATCACTTCATTCCATGTTTCATGTGTCATCGTTTCAATCGATGCGAAATGGCCCACACCTGCGTTAGCGATCACCACATCCATCTGACCCCACCTGTCAAGGATGCTTTGAATACAAATCTGCATAGCTGTCCAGTTCCTGACATCACATACTTCACCAAATGTATCCACGGCACCGAGTTGATTCAGCTTATCAGTGGCATCAGATACTTCGTCTGCATTCCGGCCTGTGATAGCGATTCGCATCCCTTCAACCGCGAGTTTCTCAGCGATGCCGAATCCGATGCCCTTAGTGCCGCCTGTAATGAATGCGACTTTTCCCCTTAAATCAATCTGTGCTACCATGTCTTTGAATTTTCGGCAAGATATGCCTGAATTAGGCCAAATACGTTACAGCCATCAATGACTATAAACC
>JANMVA010000241.1:0-2336 GCA_031392195.1 Saprospiraceae bacterium
AACTGATCGGCAACATATTCACGTTTATAGGGAGAACAACCTAGTAATCGTTGAAATAATAAATCACTTTTCTGAAGAGATTCTACCGCTATTCCGATATGTTCCACCTTATACATGGCTCTCTTTATGTTGGTTTATATATTCGCCAAATTAGTTATATTTTTGGCTGAATTCATTACCATAATCCCCTATCATTTCTAAATCTATTGATACAATGAACAAATTCATACCCACATTCATCATCTGCCTTTTTCTAGTCGCTTTTGCAAAACCGGTTATCAGCCAGGATTATTTAGTAGAAGCTACCTATCTGGGCTCAAAAACAAAAGCTGAGCTGTTTGCTATTTTTTTCCAGCCTGTGGAATTTGATGTAGACCTATATAAGATTACCTATAAAACGTTTGATGTCCATCTTGAACCGGACACAGCTTCAGGATTACTGGCTCTTCCAAAGGTACCTGACACAACTCTCCTCCCCATTGTCGTCTACAATCACGGAACGACTTCAGGACCAGATGATGTGCCGTCGAAATTGTCAGGCGGGTATGAAGTTGCCATGGCTTTTGCTGCTTTTGGTTTTGCTACAGTTGCGCCCGATTATATAGGACTAGGCGATTCTGACGGATTTCATCCTTATCTGCACGCAGCAAGTCAGGCATCTGCTTCACTGGACATGTTATTTGCCGGATATGAATATCTGGAATTCAATGACCCGGACCTGGATCCCAATTATTTATTTCTCACAGGTTACTCACAGGGTGGGCATGCATCGATGGCTCTTCACAAGGAGATTGAAGATTTCTGGTCGATTATTATACCCGTGACAGCGGCCACGCACATGTCAGGTCCTTACAGTCTTTCTGGTGTCATGAGAGACCGCGTGTTGAGTGATTTGCCTTATGGATATCCTTCGTATATCGCCTATATCTTTTTAGGTTTCAATGAAGCCTATCAGTTGTATGATAGTATTGGTGAGGTATTCAAAGAGCCATATGCGCAAAGCATCGATTCTTTTTACAATGAAGAAATCGATCTTGATGTTTTAAATAACCGATTGCTCGCCTATTTGAATGCTGGAGGAAATACAAGTCCGAAGACTATGTTGCAGGATAGCATTGTCGATGCCATCGCCAATGATCTCAACCATCCGCTCAATGAAGCTTTGGCTGCAAATGATACATACAATTTTGCACCAACTGCGCCCACACGTTTATACTATTGTGGTGGGGATACACAAGTTCCACCCCTCAATTCCATTATCGCTGATTCGGTCATGAATGAACTAGGAGCATATGATCTGGAGGCCATTAATCTGAATGCCAATTTTGATCATGGCACTTGTGTGTTGGCGGCTGTTCCTGCTACGATTGAGTTTTTCAAATCTTTCCTTTTTACATCCTCGATTGATGATCTCGATCCTGATGCGCACGAATTAACCGTATTTCCAAATCCGGCTTTTGATTTTGTTGTTATCGATTGGGATGTGGCGAAAAGCGGCTGTTCATATGAGGTTTATAACACTAGAGGAGAAATCATGCTGAAAGGAGTGTCAACATCGAATAAAATCGAAATGAAAACACTTGTACCGGGCATGTACATGATCGTATGTACTGCCAATGATGAGACCCGAATGACAAGGCTGATCAAACAATGAGCATTAAAGTAGACACCTTTGAAGAAGATGTCCATTTGCTGATCACGGAACGCGGCAAAGAGTATTTTGATGCCAACCAGGTTTTGATGCTCAAGCAAACGGCAGATGGATGGACAGCCGTCATTGAAGGCACTGAAACATACCAGGTACTATTGGAGGGACATGATGTCATTTCAAGCTGGCAATGTACATGCCCATTCGAACATGGCCCTGTCTGCAAACATGTCGCTGCTGTACTGTATGCAGTCAGAGAACAAATACATGCTAACCGGGCTTCGTCCAACGGTGAAATAGATCGATGGATTGACCAGGTAGAACCTGAGGTGCTGAGGCGCATCCTTAAAATTGAAGTCAGAAAACATGAAGATGTACAGGCATCAGTTTATCATGCTATGAAAACAAGTTAAACAGGTTTATTCCTGAATGAAAACAAAATCGGATATCGTCAACAATTGGTTACCCCGCTATACCGGGATGTCCCTTGATAAATTTCAGGACTACATTCTGCTGGTCAATTTTTTCCATTACGTTGAAGTGTTTGCCGAAAAGTTTGGGGTGGAAATTTATGGACGGGGATTGTCGATGCAATGTGCATCTGCGGAAAACATTACCATCATCAATTATGGCATGGGCAGTGCCAACGCAGCTACGGTCATGGATCTGTTAATGGCTGTAAAACCAA
>JANMVA010000383.1:0-2392 GCA_031392195.1 Saprospiraceae bacterium
GGGGTTGAGAGCAATGATTTTCAATTTCGACGGACCTTGGCGACGCCCCTCCGAAAGTGCGCATTTCCAATTTATACACTACTTTATTTCGTGGCAAATCAGTCTGCATCACTGTATTTCGTGGCGCTCAATATCATCAGAGATCACCAAACTCCTGACACACAACAATTTATTGGAATGGCATTGGGTTTGGATTTCATTTGTTCAAACAATTACCGCATGCCGATTATCCTGCCAAAATCAATCGTTTTCATCACCGGGACATTTATCGGTAACAATTGCTGGGATGAATGGCAACTCTATTTCGAAAGTAAAGGATACAAATGTATAGCGCCAGCGTGGCCGCATAAGGAATCTCCTCCTGAAGAACTGCGCAACAGGCCTCCCTGGGACCCAATCGCATCCAACAGACTGGTTACTGTGACGGATTACTTTGCAATGATTATTGATGCAATGCCAGAGAAGCCCATTCTCATTGGTCATTCCTTAGGAGGTCTGGTCGTGCAGTTATTATTACAACGTGGACTAGGCATGGCTGGTGTTGCGCTTCATTCATTCCCTCCTAAGGGGGTAATCAGATCTAAGATTACACTTTTAAAAACGCTCTGGGAACCTATAGGTTTTTTTACAAATGCTCAGAGTACCTATTTCGTACCATTCAGAAAATGGAAACAGGCTTTTGCAAATGGAATGAGCTGTGAAGAGCAAAAATCACTGTATTATAAATACGCAATACCGGAATCAAAAAAGGTGATCAGGGATGTGTTTAAATCAACTGCCAAAATTGATTTCAAAGGCCAACACCCGCCGCTATTACTTACTTCCGGGACCTGCGATCAGCTGATTCCGGCCTTAGTAAATTACAATAACTACCTGCAATACGGACATGCTACCTCTATTACCGAATACAGAGAGTTTGAAAACTCTAATCATTTGGTCTTTGATCATCTGCACGAAGAAGCTGAGTATGTTTTTCACTGGTTGCAAGGAATACAAAGCATTTCAACACTAAACATTACATAAAATGGCGCAACTAATAAAAATTCATGGAATGGAATCACAATCCAATGACAATGTAATAGGAAGTAGATATTTTTCGGAATTGCTTCAGAGTGATGAGAGTTTCACTACAATGAGAAAGTCAGATGAACTTGCAACATTATTTCAGCATATAGGTGTCCCTGGATTGGAAGACTTGTTAATGAAACTAGGAGCGCCCGCGGGTAAAAAAAGTTTCCTGGTTTTCAAAAACAATAAGTATTTCAATGTGCCTACTGAGAATATAGCCTTCTTCTATATAAGACATGAAACATCAGCCATCATGTGTTTTGATCAAAACGAATACCTGGTAAACTACTCACTGGAGCAAATCCAAAATCTTTTACCAGAGAAACAATTCTTTAGATTAAACAGGCAGTACCTTATCAATTTCAATGCGATAAAGGAAGTTGAACATTATTTCGCGCGTAAACTGCTGGTAAACCCTTTGATCTCTGCGAAAGACAAGCTTCTCGTCTCCAAAGAAAAAGTAAGTGAGTTCCTGCACTGGCTTGATAACAGGTAATCGAATGCATTTGACCATTCACCCTTTTGGCTTATTGAGTTTAATAGTCCGACATCTCACAATTGCATATGGCCGTTTCAGCATTGACTTCGTCCGTATGACAACGATGCAACTTGACCTGGATTTCGTGATATCCCATCTTCGGGTTTCATTTTAAATATGACAATCATGAAAAAGAAAGCATTCACGCAGGGATTATTGATAGGTGCATTGATGTCCAAAGTATGATTCTGTCGAAAGGAAATATCGCCCCGGACTTTGATTTATTCGCTGCTCCGGATCAAAAGCTCAGCCTGGCTGAGTTAAAGGGGAAGCCTATTATCCTGGCTTTCTACCCGGCCGATTGGAGTCCCGTATGTGGTGATCAGATGGCTCTTTATAACGAGGCGTTGGCTCTATTCAGAAAATACAACGCACACCTTATTGGTATATCTGTAGATAGTAGATGGTGTCATTTAGCTTTTGCTGAAAACAGGAATTTGACATTTCATCTGCTGTCGGATTTTGAGCCCAAAGGAGCTGTTTCAAGATTATATGGTGCTTATAATGAAAATAGTGGTGAGAGTGAAAGAGCTCTGTTTGTTATCGACGAGCACGGCACCATTCAGTGGAGTTACCTATCTCCGGTGGATCATAATCCGGGTGCTGATGGCATCCTTGATGCTTTAGAAGAATTATCACACGTAAAATCTTAAACGATGTCAACATTAAAATTTCAGGTCACCTCAGATGATCATCACCTGGGAAATATCAACGCGGCGATAGCGCTGGTAGAATATGGAGATTTTCAATGTCCCTATTGCAGGCGCGCACATCCGTTAGTCAAAC
>JANMVA010000487.1:0-3803 GCA_031392195.1 Saprospiraceae bacterium
CGAGTTGGTTGTTAGTTGTTGGAAAGTGGACTGGTTGATGGTTATTGGGCTTTTTCTTAAAACATATTTAGTAACATTGTACCATGTTGTGCCACATGTTCTATAATAGGAAACATAGCCGATCTGTTTTAATCATTTTAATGCTGTGCTTAATTTCAGATTTGTTACTGGCTCAAGCCTGCTCTTGCACCGTCTTTGAGGTTGAAGCAAATTCGGTTACGCCCTGTGAATTAATTATCGGCGAAGTGGTAAACGTAAGCTCAGCTACAGCTTTCCGCGACGCCATCAACCAGGCCAATGTCAATGGTGGCCACATGACCATCCTCATCGCTGATGGCATTTATGAAATCGCATCACCTTTCTCCTATCCATATGTCACGGCCAGCAATCTCGTCATCCGCAGCGCATCGGGTAATCGTGATAATGTAGTCCTTCACGGAGAAGGCATGAAGGATGTGGCACCAAATACAGAAAATGGATTGCATATAGCCGGAGATTATGTCACGATAACAGATCTCACGATCAGGGATGTCGGAAACCACGGCATCCAGGTCAGCGGGCATCACCTGCTTGTTCATAATGTGAAGATTCAAAACACATATCAGCAAATGTTGAAAGGCGCGACTTCTGCATCGAGTATTGATTCAGCCATCGTTCAATGCTCACTGTTTGAATACACGGAAGCATCGGGGCCTAATTTTTACATCGGAGGATTGGATATTCATAGAGGGAATGGATGGAAGGTTAATGACAATGTTTTTAAAAACATCATCAGCCCTTCAGGTTCGGTGGCGGAACATGCCATTCACTTTTGGAATAATAGTCAACACAATACGATCGAAAGAAATATCATCATCAATTGCGACAGGGGCATTGGTTTTGGATTGGGTGACAGTCCGAATACCGGTGGCATCATCCGTAATAATATGATCTACAATAATGGAACAGGAGCCTTTAATGATGTCGGCATCGGTCTCGAAAGCTCACCGGGTACAAAAGTTTATAACAATACTATTTTCATCACGTATCAAAATGCCATTGAGTATCGTTTTTCATCCACCACAGATGTACACATCGCCAATAACCTGACCAATAAACTGATCAGAGCACGTGATGGTGGTTTGGGCATCGTGGAATCAAACATAGACCAGGCACAACCAGAATGGTTTGTAAATCCTGCCGATGGTGACCTCCACTTAGCTTCTTCCATAGATATAGGGGGAATTATATTGACCAATGAAGTACCTGATGACATCGATCAAACTCCAAGATATATGGGTACAGAATTTGAAATCGGCGCCGATGAGTTACTTGCCACGGATATCAATATTGGTTTAATTGATGATGAGATAAAAATTTTCCCAAATCCGGGTTCAGGTAAATTTTACCTCACTGGATTCAATAGTGGCAGATTGCCGCGATATATTGAAGTTTTTAATTCAATCGGACAACGAATTGATGGTAGATTAAAATTATTGGACAGTGGTTGCGAAATAGATCTTGTAGATCAGCCTGATGGAATTTATTGGGTGAAGATTGCAAAGACCAGTGGACAAATAGTGGGGTGGTTGTTAGTTGTTGGAAAGTAGGCTGGTTGATGGGTTTAGGTAGTATGTAGAATCTGACTTACCCGGAGACACTTTTGCAATAGTTGTGAAGACACTTAATCCGCTTAAACTGCTTCTTAATTCTTAGTATAATGGAAAAGAATAGTGCCAGGTCCGTTTCAACATACAATAATGAACTGAAGCTAAAAGGATTTAATGTTTATGAAATAGAGAGTGATAGTGGTGCCACCCGTGTGTACAGCAGAAAGGATTTTTATAAAATATGCCTGACAACCGGAAAAAGCCTTATCCATTACGCAGACCGGAGTTTTGAGACAAATGACACAGTTCTGTTTTTTGGAAATCCACGCATACCTTATTCCTGGGAAACTCTTTCGACAACGTATGTCGGATACACCTGTCTTTTTTCGGAGGAATTCTTAAAGGCATCTGACAGATCCGATAGCCTTCAAAATTCACCGTTATTCAAAATTGGCGGAACACCGATTTTAAACATAACAGAAAAGCAACGAGCGTTTTTGAATTCAATCTTTCAAAAGATGATTGAAGAACAGCAGAGTGATTATGCTTATAAAGACGACCTGATGCGCAATTACATTAATCTTATTCTTCATGAGGCATTGAAGTTGCAGCCGTCTGAAAACTTTGACCAGCACAAGAATGCAGCATCTCGAATTACATCTGTTTTTCTGGAACTTTTAGAAAGACAATTTCCAATCGAAAGCAGCGATCAACATCTTCAGTTGAAAACAGCGCAGGATTATGCTAAAAATCTTGCTGTACATGTTAACCACCTTAACCGCTCTGTTAAAGAAGTGACCGGCAAATCTACCACTACCCTGATAGCAGAAAGAATTGTTATTGAAGCCAAAGCGCTGTTGCAACATACCAACTGGACTATCGCTGAGATTGCCAGTGTGCTTGGCTTTGAATACCCCACGTACTTTAACAACTTCTTTAAAAAGCAAACCGGCACTAATCCCAAAGCTCTGAGGGAAGCTACTGTTTGAAATCCTTAATGAATGGTTTGATTATCGTTACACCCTTGGGATATCGGGACGATACCTTTGTGGCATGAAAAAAATAACCATTCTAGCCATTTTGTCCCTTTTCATAGGGATAAACGCTTTCTCTCAAACAAGCCCAGTAGCACAAAATATGAATCAATCATCAACAGCAGGTTATTACACCTTTCAGCTAAGCGATAAGGTGACAAGGCAAAAAGTAACGTTCAAAAATCGTTATGGAATCACAGTAGCAGGTGATCTCTACCTTCCTAAAAATAGTGGTAGTGCGCCTTTAGCAGCACTTGCTATCAGTGGGCCATTTGGTGCGGTAAAAGAACAATCTTCCGGGCTTTATGCGCAAAACATGGCAGAGCGAGGCTTTGCAGCCCTTGCATTCGACCCCTCTTATACCGGTGAAAGTGGTGGCGAACCAAGAAATGTTGCTTCTCCTGACTTCAGTACAGAAGACTTTAGTGCAGCAGTGGACTACCTGGGATTACAACCTTCAGTTGACCGGAACCGTATCGGCATTATTGGTATATGTGGTTTTGGCGGATTTAGCCTGAACGCAGCTGCCGTTGACAAACGTATCAAAGCCGTGGCCACCACCAGTATGTATGACATATCCCGGGTTTCGGCAAATGGGTATAATGATACGCGAACCGTGGAGGAACGCACAAAAATGCTTGAACAAATCGGGCAGCAACGTTGGAAAGATGCAGAAACGAAAACACCAGAAGCCGCACCACGAATTAATGCTGAGAAGATTGAAGGCAATGAACCTCAATTTGTGAAAGAGTACTTCGATTACTACCGGACACCGAGAGGATTTCATCCAAATTCTCCGAACTCAAATGGTTCCTGGAAAGCATCAAATGCGATGTCTTTTATGAATATGCCACTCTTAACTTACATCAAAGAAGTTTCTCCGCGTCCTATTCTAATTATAGCTGGTGAGAATGCACATTCACGGTATATGAGTGAAGACATCTATAAAGCAGCAGCGGAGCCGAAAGAACTCATGATTATTCCTGGTGCAGTTCACGTTGATTTGTATGACAGGATAGCAGTTATTCCTTTTGACAAACTGGAAATGTTTTTTAGAGAAAATTTAAATTCGACTCCATTAAGCCGGCCAGTTAAATAAGGTATTGCATGATGAAAGCGCAGCATCTCATCGTAATAATATGCATCAGTTTAAAACTGAGTGCCTGCAGCAGTAATCATA
>JANMVA010000681.1:0-8227 GCA_031392195.1 Saprospiraceae bacterium
TTTTTTGTCGTTATCAGTGATACTTTATACGTTAATCGTGATTCGTGAGCCGTGAGCAGTGAGCCGTTAGCCGTGAGCCGTGAGCCGTGAGCCGTGAGCCGTGAGCCGTGAGCCGTGAAAAAGTAGGAAATAAAATTATAAAAAAATGAATAAAGGGGTACGAATTACATAGCTGAATACATATAGAGGTGATAATATTTTTTTCATCTCTAAATAGTATAGCCATGTTTTTAAAATTAGCCCACTCAAAACTTGATGTTTACCAATGTTCAAAGGAACTGGTATTTTCTTGCTACTCGCTGTCAAAGAAATTTCCGGACTATGAAAGGTTTGCGATGACTCAACAAATACGCAGAGCCGGTCTTTCGATTATTCTGAACCTCGCAGAAGGATGTTCAAGAAAATCAAGCAAGGAACGAAACCGTTACTTTGAAATAGCCCGAGGTTCTTTGGTTGAAGTTGATACTTGTTTGGATGTTGCCCACGACCTCAAATATTTTAATGAGGAAGAAGCACAACCATTGGGCAAAATAATGATTCGCGTATTCCAGATGTTAAGCGCCATGATAAATGATAAATGAAAAAAAGTAAAGACATAAAACCAATAAAGAACAAGATAGTCCTAAAGTCTTCCGGTTCACAATTCACGGCTGACGGATCACTAACCGGCTCACGGCTCACGGCTCACGCCTTAAAGATCACGGCTCACGCCTCACGCGCATGAATCTATCTGAGCTAAGTCTCCGGCGCCCGGTCCTCGCGATCGTATGTTCGATCATCATCATCATCTTTGGTGGGATAGGGTTTAAATTTTTAAGTGTCCGCGAATATCCCGCGATCGATCCGGCAGTGATCAATGTGCGCACAACGTATGTCGGTGCTAATGCAGATATCGTTGAGCAACAAATCACAGAGCCCTTAGAGAAAGCGATCAATGGTGTACAGGGTGTAAAGAACATCACCAGTACCAGCGCACAGGGCAGCAGCAATATCACTGTTGAATTTGAAATCGGTGTAGATCTTGAGCGAGCGGCAAATGATGTGCGCGATAAAGTATCACAAGCCACCGGCAACCTGCCGCAGGATATCGATGCTCCACCGACAGTCAATAAATCCGATTCCGATTCCGATCCCATTGTATTTCTTCAGATCCAAAGCCAGACCAAGAATTTATTAGAGCTCACAGATTATGCAGAGAATGTCGTGCAGGAAAGACTGCAGACCATTCCCGGAGTGAGCGGTGTCAATGTATTTGGAAGACGATACGCCATGCGCCTGTGGATCGATCCTACCAAACTAATTGCCTACCAAATGACCATCAACGATATCCGGGTAGCACTCGAACGCGAAAACATCGAACTGCCAGGGGGTAAAATCAGAGGCAATGAAACACAACTGATCATCAAAACATATGGGAAACTCACGACGGAAGATGATTTTAATGATCTCATATTGCGGGAAGGTGACAATGGGGTCATAAGGTTCCGGGATATAGGCTATGCAACATTAGGTGCAGAAATTGAAGAGACAGCTTCGCGAAAAAATAATATCCCTTCCGTTAACATGGGAATTGTAGCACAGCCCGGAAGTAACCAGATCGAAATCGTGGATGAGATCTACAAGCGACTGGAGGATATCCGGAGGGATTTGCCATCGGACTATATTCTCGAAGTTGGTTATGACCGCACCACTTTTGTACGCAACGCGATCAGCGAGGTAAAAGACACGCTGATCATCGCGATCATTCTCGTGGTGGTGATCATCTTTTTATTTTTCAGGGAGTGGGCGATTGCCTTACGGCCTTTGATTGACATACCGGTTTCACTGATCGGCGCCTTTTTCATCATGTATGCCATGGGCTTTTCCATCAATGTGTTGACCTTGCTCGCCATTGTGTTAGCCACCGGCCTTGTGGTGGACGACGGTATCGTCGTGACTGAAAATATTTTCAAGAAGATGGAAGGCGGCATGAATAAATATAAAGCCGCACTGGAGGGTTCGAAAGAAATTTATTTTGCCGTCATCGCCACCTCTATCACGCTGGCAATTGTATTTCTTCCCATCATATTTCTTGAAGGGTTTGTTGGAAAACTTTTCCGTGAGTTTGGTATGGTGCTCGCTGGCGCTGTATTGATATCCGCTTTTGTGTCGCTGACTCTCACACCTGTCCTCAATATTTATCTCACCCGTAAAGGAGGCCATAAACATTCCAGGTTTTATAACGCCACAGAACCGTTTTTTGTCGGACTGGAAAACCTATACAGAACGACATTGCAGAGTTTTATGAAAGTAAGATGGATAGCCCTCGTTTTGGTATTGGCTTGTGCAGGTATCATTTTCTTGATCGGCAAAAACATTCCCTCTGAGCTCGCTCCGATGGAAGATCGAAATCGTGTGCGTGCCAGCGTAACAGGTCCTGAAGGTGCCGACTTTGATTATACCGATCGCGTTACGTATGAGATCACAGAAGCATTACTCGATTCGATTCCGGAAAAGCATGTCGTGCTTTCTTTTGCCCCCGGCTTTGGCGGGGGACAGGGAAGCAATAATGCGTTCATCAGCATGGGTCTTGTAGAACCCCATGAACGAGAGCGATCACAAGATGAAGTGGCACAACAGATGAACAGAATGTTTCGCAGGTATAATAATGTTCGTGTGTTTGCCATGCAGGAGCAAACCATTTCCGTGGGGCTGGGTGGACGGGGAGCATTTCCGGTTCAGTTTGTTTTACAACATTTGAATTTTGATAAACTGAAAGAAAAGGTTCCACAATTTATGGAAGAGGTACGTAAGAGCGATGTCTTCCAGGGCTTTGATGTCAATCTGAAATTCAATCAACCTGAATTACAAATTACCATAGACCGGTTGCGTGCTAACGAACTGGGTGTATCGGTGCTTGATGTAAACAATACAATACAGCTTGCATTGAGTGGCAGACGCTTTGGGTATTTTATCATGAATGGCAAGCAATACCAGGTCATAGCCCAGGTGGATCGTATAGACCGGGACGAGCCATTAGATCTGAAATCATTTTTTGTACGAAATAACCGGGGCGATCTCATTCAGCTGGACAATCTTGTCACGATGGTAGAGACGGCAAGCCCCCCTACGATTTATCATTTCAGTCGGCTTAAGAGTGCAACCGTAATGGCAGGATTGGCGCCTGGAAAAACGATCGGTGACGGAATTGCGGAAATGGAGCGGATTGCGGATGTCGTGCTTGATGATTCATTTGAGACTTCTTTATCTGGTGCATCAAGAGATTTTGCGGAAAGCGCTTCAAATACTTCGTTTGCATTCTTCCTTGCCTTAATATTGATTTTCCTCGTGCTGGCTGCGCAGTTTGAAAGCTTTCTCGATCCGATCATTATTATGATCACAGTGCCACTGGCATTAGCCGGTGCTGTACTGAGCCTGTGGGCTTTTGACCAGACATTCAATATATTTTCCCAGATCGGTATTATCATGCTGATCGGTCTTGTGACGAAAAACGGTATCCTGATTGTTGAATTTGCCAATCAAATGCGAAGAAAAGGAGAGACTAAAATGAAGGCTGCTGTAGATGCTTCCGTAGCCCGGCTCAGGCCGATCCTGATGACAACACTGGCCACTTCTCTTGGTGCGTTACCGATAGCGCTGGCTGTTGGATCAGCAGGAAAAAGTCGCGTACCGCTTGGTATTGTTATTGTCGGAGGTATGTTGTTCGCCCTGGTCCTTACACTCTATATAGTACCGGCTTTGTATTCTTACCTCTCTTCCAAAAAGAAAGCAAATTATTTTGAAACGGAGAACATCAAATCAGAAACAGATGAAGTGCATGCATAACCTGTTCCGAATTTGGGTTTTCATCAGCCTCGTTCTGCTTTTTACAGAGGCGAAGGCACAACCGATTCTCACATTGGATGAGGCAATTGCAACAGCATTGCAGAATAATTATGACATCCGAATTGCGCGTAATGATTCCGCTATCGCAGCGCTCGACTATGAATACCGGAATGCGGTTTTCTTTCCACGGATCAATGCAACTGCCGGTACTGTATGGACAGCGAATAATCAGCGACAGGAATTTTCATCCGGCGAAGTACGCGCCGGGAATGTTGCGACCAATAATGTCAATGCTTCCGTAGACCTGGACTGGACGCTCTTTGACGGACTGAAAATGTTTGCCTCCCGACAGAAAGCAGAAGAGTACATCCGACTTGGTGAATTGCAAATAAAGAACCAGGTTATCAACACTGTGGCAGAAGTTGTCAATACTTATTATGCAATTGCAAGAGAGAAACAACAATTGCGTGCCGTCGAAGAGCAGATGAGCATCAGCCAGACGCGCGTTGATCTGTCTCAGCGAAAACTGGAGATTGGCGTTGGTGCAAAGCCGGATGTATTGCAAAGCAAAGTTGACCTCAATGCACAAAAGGCTGCACAGCTACGCCAGTTGTCATTGATCCAACAGTTGAAAGATGTGCTCAATCATTTGTTGTTTCCGGTGACTACCGGAGAGCCGCCCTCCATTCTTTCCAATTATGATATTGTGGATTTGATCCCGATCAATTTTTTTCTCACCATTGAAGAGATACGCTCAGGTGCGGATCAGAGCAACCCGATGCTGCAGATAGCACAGAAGAATATTGAGATCGCTGATCTGACGATCGAAGAATTGAAAGCCGATCGATGGCCGGTGTTGGAGTTTAATTCATCCTATAACTTTTCCGGCACCAAGAATAATGTGGCGATCAATCCGGTGTTGCCTGTATACAATCGCAACAGGGGATTGAATTATGGCTTTACGGCCTTCATTCCAATTTTGAATTACAGGAATTCGCATCGCCTCATCCGGCAGGCGGAGCTGAATAAAGGTTTTCAGCAACTGTTGCTTGAGAATGAGCGTTCGTTGTTATCGCTCAATGTCGTCAATGCTTATAATGAATACAAACTTCAGATCGAATCGCTGGCATTGGAGGAAGAAAATATTTTACTCGCGCGGGAGAATGTCGATATCATTTTGCAGACGTACAAGTTAGGTGCTTCGACCTATATCCAGTTGAGGGAAGCGCAGAAGAGTTTGGAAGATGCATATAACCGATTGATTGCTGCGAGGTATAATACCAAGCTGGCGGAGACGGAGTTGTTGAGGTTGAAGGGGGAGATCATCCGGTAGGATTATTTATATCACCCGCCCAATTGGAAGGATTGTCTCTGATATATCTGGAAATAGTTTTGAATGATGCTTGATCACGTATGATATTATCATAAAAACCCCGCTTCCATATTTTTCCAAGTAATGGAATATGACTTGAGTGTAGATGATTTTGTTTGTGAAGCTCCAGGCAAAGATTTGCAACTAAAGACTTGTATGACCCGACAACATCGGAAAGTGATTTTAACCCATCGCACTGATTCATACCTTGGCTGAGGGCAAGCCTCAAGTGTATATGACCATCGGTGGGGGCAAGCCCCACCTCTACACAGCTTTTCCTAAACTCACTAGATGTTAATTCAATAATCCCATGCATATGATTTGGCATGATCTGGAAATCATGAAGTCTAACATGCTTGTATCGCAAAAGCAAATTGCGCCATTCATCTTCGGCTATTCTTCCAAAGTCATTGAGTATCATTTTACTTCTGTGTACATGACCAAAACGACACTCTCTGGCGTTGCAGTCAATGGTCACGAAGTATAATCCGTCTGATGAATAATCATAACCAGTAAGGCGCATTCGTTTCCTGCCCTGCAATTGGCGCTTAGGTACTTTTTCCATAATCTATACATATATGTATCGAGACATGCAAAACGTACCACCCAAATCCATTCTTCTTAAAAATATTTTACTTAATAATCGAGAGTAGCAGGTAAAAGCGATTATAAAGAGTACTGCGCGGGGCTTGCCACTGCCTACGAAAGATCCAAAGGCAAACACCACCTTTACACGGATTACTTTATTTCATATGCTAGAAAAATAAAAGTTGGATGTATTGTGCGGGGCTTGCCCCCGCCTACGAAAGATCAGATGGCAAGACCAGAGTCACTTGTGAGTGTCTACGAGAATTATTCTATTGTTTAACCGATACCATGTTGATTTTTACGATCGGCGGGGGCAAGCCCCACCTCTACACAGTTTCCTTTTACTTAATAATTGGGATTAGGATTAATAAAGGATAACAAAAGCAAGGTGTATTGTGCGGGGCTTGCCCCCGCCTGCGAAAAAACCAAAGGTTTGCCCTCGCCTTCGAAGGAACCAATGGCTTACCCCCACTTACAAACCAAATAAGGACAATTATTGAAGAAGCAAATCTTCAACATCCAGCGCCTTCGTAAACATTTCAATGGTACCATCCGGTTTTCTTGGCCACAATTCTTTTGGTCGATCCCAGTAGAGTTCTACCCCATTGCGATCAGGATCATCGAGATAAAGCGCTTCTGATACACCATGATCAGATGCACCCGTCAGCGGATATTTTGCATCCATCAATCGTTGAAGGATTGCAGCAAGGTCTTTTCGTTCGGGATACAGGATGGCCGTGTGAAATAATCCAGGGTGATGAGGTGGAGCAGGTTGTGTGTTTTTACTGTACCAGGTATTAAGTCCGATGTGGTGATGATATCCACCTGCAGAAATAAAAGCCGCATCCTGTCCGTACATCTGCATCAATTCAAAACCAAGCAATCCACAATAGAAATCAAGTGAGCGCTGCAGGTCAGAAACTTTGAGATGCACATGACCTATTCGCGTTTGAGCCGGTATTTTATATTCAATGCTCATTTCTTTTTTTCGATGGGTGAGGTATAATCTTTCATCCTGTTTTTTGCTTCGATACACCAAAGCAATTCGCTGAAATAGACATTAGCTCTGCTGTCCATTTTTTTCTGATCAGCGGGTACTCCGTTTTCATCAAATGTCTCTTCGACATTAGGGACGATGAAGCGGGCAGGTATGGTCCAGGCACGGATCTTCCAGAGAGAGAACTGCAATGAAGTGATCACTTGTGTACCACCGAACTCACCATCCGAAACGGTGGTGATGGCTACAGGTTTTCTGTACCATTCGTCATACAGGAAGTCGGTGACATTTTTGATGGCTGCGGGATAGCCGCCATTATATTCCGGAGTGACAATCACGACACCATCTGCATTTTTAATGCGTGCGGCAAAATCGAGCATTGCAGGTGTTGGATTTGGCTGATGCTTTAAACGCTCATCGAAGATGGGAAAATTGTATTCTTTGAGATCGGCGATCTCCGCAGTTGCATGACCTGAGGACTCAAGGAAGTTTTTGAAATAGAGAGAAACACGGTGGCTATTGCGACCAGTGCGAACGCTGGAAGATATGATGACGATCTGCGGCATGCTGTAAAGGTAATCGGTTGTTGGTTTGGAGATACCGGACTGGTTGTAGGTAATTAAGGCATTAAATTAGGTATTCGTAAATGGTAGTAGGTGCGAACGCTTGCCGTCGCAGCTTTGACTGAAAGGAATAGAAACCATTTAAATCATACCAGAGAATGCAATAATCGAAGGACTTTTTCTTCAATCAAATCACGCACTTTACGGAATTCTTCTTCATTCATGTCTCGTGGGTCGGGGATGGCCCAATCCTCAGTGAAGGTGGCGGGGATCCAGGGGCAAGCATCACCGCAGCCCATAGTGATCACGGCATCATATTTTCCCTGGGGTATTTCATCCAGTGATTTAGATTGATGTGAGGAGAGATCATATCCGATTTCTTTCATAGCCGCTATGGCTTTCGGATTTATAATCCCGGAAGGTTTTGAACCGGAGCTATAGGCTTCAATTTCTTCGCCGCCATGGATTCTTGCGAATGCCTCCGCCATTTGGCTCCGGTTAGAATTTTCAATACAGACAAACAAAAGTTTTTTCAAAAGGGCTTAGTATATTTAAGCCGCTAATTACGCTAATTAACACTAATCAATAACAGGAGTGCCAAAGTTTTACAATGCTTTCACATTGCATTTTTTTTAGCCGCTGACGGTTGCTGAGCTGTCGCACATGAAGAGAGAGATGGCAGGTCGAAGCATTTACGCTGAATTCATTTTGCCAATTGCATATTGCCAATTGCCAATTGTTGAAGCCTCTAATTTCGCAACTCTTCGCTAATTAAATTTACATCACACATCCCACCTCTCACCTCTCACCTCTCACCTCTCACCTCTCACCTCTCACCTCTCACCTCTCACCTCTCACCTCTAGCCTCTCACCACGAGCCAA
>JANMVA010000544.1:0-2293 GCA_031392195.1 Saprospiraceae bacterium
AAGCAAGGATGTTGGAGGCGTCATTGCGAGCAAAGCGAAGCAAGGAGGTTGGAGGCGTCATTGCGAGCGAAGCGAAGCAAGGAGGTTGGAGGCGTCATTGCGAGCGAAGCGAAGCAAAGAGGTTGGACGTTAAAAGTTTAACCACATAGCGCACATAGGGCTCACATAGGGTTCACATAGATAATCTATGTGTGTATTCCGATGTATCTATGTACCTATGTAGTTCTGAAATACTTGAGTGTATAATAGTTTTTGTACCTTGAATACCTTTTTTCCATCGATCGATGCCAGCGCATTGGGGATCTGTGCGAAAAATAACCCGGAAATTTATTTTGATCTTTACATTCTACCAAACCAAATGTTTTTCTAACTATTCATCATGCAAAACGCAAAAGCAATTTTTGTCACCGGAGCCACTGGTAACCAGGGTGGGGCAGTAACAAGGAACCTGGCAGAACAAGGATTTGCTGTAAAAGCACTGACCCGCAATCCTGCTTCCCCACAGGCACAGTACCTGAAAAAATTAAATGTAAAAATTATTAAAGGTGACCTGGATGATCCAGGCACATTCGGAGATCAATTAAATGGAGTTGATGCGATATTCAGTGTCCAGGCCTATGTTAATGGGGCAGAAAAAGAAAAAAAGCAAGGAATAGGTTTGGCTGATCTTGCAAAAGAAAAAGGCATCGGCCATTTTTTATATTCTTCAGTTGTCGGTGCTGATGCACATACCGGTATTCCGCATTGGGAAAGTAAATTTGTCATCGAAAATCACATCAGGCAAATTGATCTGCCATATACTATTCTGCGTCCTTCTTCCTTTTATGAAAATTTCCTGATCCCGCAGGTGAAGAGCAGGCTGCTCAAAGGAAAACTGGTAATTCCAAATGATAAAAACAAGGTCCAGCAATTCATGAGTACTGAAGATATTGGCAGGATCAGTGTAACAATATTCAATGACCCGGTTAAATACACCGGCAAGACAATTACGATGGCCACTGAACAAATGGATATGCAACAGGTGGCGGGTACATTTTCTGAAGTGTGGGGAAAAGAAATAAAATACCAAAAATTGCCGATGTTCATTACCAGGCTGTTTCTGGGAAAAGATCTGTATAAAATGTTCAAATGGATAAATGAGAATGACGCGATCTTTTTAAAAGACCTGGATGCCTTTAAAAAAGAATATCCCGGGATGCTTTCACTCAAAGATTGGATCAAACAATTTTTTAAATAACTACTTTTATTACCCCTGTAAAATCACTTATTTATGTTGAAGATGCTGACCCTTGTATTGATAGCTACGGCCACTTTACTTAGTTGCAAATCAAAAGAAAAACCAGATACCGGAGCAGAGCAGGAACTGCTCAGGCTTAATAATCTTTACGATAGTGCATTGATACATCTTGATACCGGGGTGCTTAAGCGATTATATGCTGATGAATTAGTATACACCAATCCTGATGGTAACCTGCTGACCAGAGAGCAGCAAATCAACAGCATCACTACTTCTGAAATGAAATGGGACACTGGTAAGAGTGAAGATGTAAAAATAAAAGTATTCGGTACGGCTGCCGTCATGACTGGTTCTTTCCAGGCTAAAGGAAACTACCGGGGCAACCCGGTAACGATCAATGAAAGATATACTGCAGTGTGGATAAAAAAAGATGATGGGTGGAAGATGGTGGCTGAACAAGGGAATGTTATTAAATAACGAATTGGGACCCGATAGCTATCAGGTTAGTCTTCGTTCGGAGTTTCCCTCCCCAATTCCATACCCGATAGCTATCGGGTCCGAACTCCTGATTCCCTTTCTCTAATACCGGTAACAAACAGCATTAATATTCATTCCCGCACCTACAGATGCGAAAAGAATCGCATCACCTTCATTTAATTGATGGGACACCACCTGTTCCCGTCGCACCAGGTCATACAGTGTGGGAATCGTGGCTACTGAACTGTTGCCAAGCCAGTGTATGCTCATGGGCATGATGTCCGACAGCTCTCTGCACTGGATCAGCGCGCAGGGCGGCATCGATCGCGATGCCAATGGTGTTCCGGTCAGGCTCCTGGGCGTCGTGAGCGACGCCACCAGTCGCAAGAGTGCGGAGGCCGAGCTACGCGCGGCCAAAGAGGGGGCCGAGGCCGCAAGCCGGGCCAAGAACGAATTCCTGGCGAATATGAGTCACGAGATCCGTACACCGATGAACGGTGTCATCGGCATGACCGATCTCGTGCTCGACACCGAGCTCACGGCCGAGCAGCGGGAATACCTCCGGATCGTCAAGTCGTC
>JANMVA010000547.1:0-11549 GCA_031392195.1 Saprospiraceae bacterium
CCATTTTTAAAATTTCTTTGCTACATTTTTCCTTGAATCACTTGCTCCTTTGCTCCTTTGCTCCTTTAATGCACAAACAAAACGGAATTCAGATTCCCATACCCATCATCTTCAACAATAGGATTCGCAGGATCAGTGTGCCATTGGCCGTCTGCAATAAATTTGTAATGATGCTTGCCACCCGGTATCGGAAGATTCAGTTTCCAGGTACCATTTACCAGATCCATCTTGTACTTATTTTCGTCCCAATCGGCGAATGATCCCGTGAGAATAACTTTTTTCGCATTTGGAAATCCTTCGAATGTAAACTCAACAACTTTATTGACCAACAATACTGAATTGAGTGTGCCGTGCTCATTCGTTACAGAGACTTTGTTTGTTTTGTCATGATACCAGGCACCATCCACGATGAATTTATATTCATATCGTCCGGGAGGCAGATCGGCTCTGAGTGTCCAACCATCTGTTACCTTCTTCATTTTCAAAGCCGATTCATTCCATCCATTAAAGCTTCCTGCTAAGATGACCTGGCTAGCATTGACATGGTCTTTCAAATAGAAAACAGTGTTTCCCCTTTCATTCAGTTTGATGACTGATAGATCCAGCTTATAAACATCTTCGAGAAAATGATCTGTGTATTGTTTGGTGTCCGGATGTTGGCCTGCGGGATCGGACAGAATTTTTCCATTGATGATATATTTAAATTCCAGCGGAAACGGATCGTTGAAATCTTCCAGACGTTTGCGCAATTCAAAAACAAACTCACTTTTCTTTGCCATCTTCCATCCTTCCTTACTCCAGTCGTTAAACTGGCCTGTCACCGCCACATCATAGATTTTGAGATCGCTGAAATCAACCTTGTCTGCGTCCTTGCCTTTTAGTGCTTTGGCATAATTGCGGATGTCAAAAACGAACACGACCTGATCCCCTTCAAAATAATATGGATTCGATGCCGGTTGAGAATAGGTGGAAAGGGAGATCAGCATGAATGCAATCACGTAATAAACCTGGCGATATGTAAAGCTGTTGCTCATTCGATCATGATCTCTGGGCTGCGAAAAAATAAAGTTTTCTTTTCTGGTAATTGATCAATGTCCGGCGTGATTTGAGGAATTCATATCCTAAAACACCATCAACGCTAATGCCGAAGGAAGAATTGATCTCATCCAGGCTTGTTAACAATGTATTCATGCTTTTATTCCGCTGGTTTCCACAAGCCACATCGCTGAGTGTTCCTGCCAGCACTTCCACCTGCCGTTTTCCGGCCCCGATGAGGTTGACTCTTTTGATGATGGTAAATTTCTCCAATACTTTTTTTCCTATTCTCCTGTCGATCAGATTCAGTTCTGCACCGGAGTCCATGATCATTTCCACTTTCATTCCATTGACGATTGCCTGGACGACGATCAGGTGCTTTTGCAGCGTAAAGGTCAGGCTATCGTAAGGTAATTCATAATAGGCGATGCTGTCCAGGCGGGTGCCTTTTTTATCAACGCGGCTCAATACGATCCGGCTGTTTTGAAAATCAATGAACAGCTCAAAATATTGAAAGACATTATAGCCCAGGATACCGAGGATGCGCGTATTCTTTTTGAGCTCGATGTGATTGAGATCCACGATATGAGCGAGAAGGTTATACACCGCCAGCTGGTCGATATTCAGGCTGTCCACCTGCTTTTCAGACACAGTTAAGAAGCCGGTATTTCCGACGGCAGTAACAGCTTTGTTTGTGGTTTCTTTGACATAATCTTTATTCAAGAGCAATCTTTCGGAGCCCGTATCGACGATAAAATTCCCTACATGAGTGTCGACTCTGGCTTGCACCACCATCAGTTGGCCAACGAGGGTGAAAGGAATGTAGATCGTATTGACGCTGCTGATGGCGGCTTCTGGAAATGAAACATTGCATTCAATCCATCCGGGCACAGATTCTTTTGAATCCATGCTGTTGGCGGAAGTGCACCAGGGTGTTATCACCAATCCTGTCAATATGATTGACGTGATCATTGACCTGAAGGATGTATGTCGCAGTTCCCTGAAAAGCACGCGGTGAAAATAGATTGAAAAAGGTTAAAAGTTGTTGGTTGAAAGAAACTAGACTTGTTTTAAGATTTTGGTTGATAGACTGGATGAAAGTTTAAAGTTGAGAATTAACGGTAGTTGCGATTGGAAAATTACCCCTTTAACTCATTAACCAACGACAAGTCCAGTTTCCAAAAACCAACAACTTATGACTTAGTATATAAGGCATATACGTGTAGTTTTCTTACGTAAGCTAACGGATAATTTGTTGGTGAAAAGTTGAAGGTTGAAGGAAACTAGACTGGTTTTAAGTTTTTTAGTTGATAGACGGGTTATAAGTTGAAGGTATACAGGCTGGTTTCTTTGGATTAAGTTGATGGATTGTTTTTTTACTTGCTTTGAAGAAATTATCGGCCGTTTCGATACGAAAATTTAGCCCTATTTCCGTACGACCAACGACCAGTCCAGTTTCCAACAACCAACAACCATTGACAAATCATCAATCCTTATAAATCAGGAAGGCGCATCCGATTGGAATTTCACTAATTTAACATCCACGAAAAACAAACACGGTGAGCGTCTCACCTGAATAAATAGTCGTTGGAAAGATCTCTTCATATTCCAAAAGAATCCATTATCCGCTCACTGGCTGATGGGGATATGTCTGTTTTGGACACGGTCTATGATGCTTACCGCGACGATTTTCTGCGCTGGGCCGGCCAGCGGTTCCCTACTGCCGGGCGTGATGATCTGCTGGATGCATGGCATGACACGATGATCATGTTTTATGAGCAGGTGCGCGACCGTAAACTGACAGCCCTTACCTGCGAGATCAAGACCTTTCTTTTCATGATCGGCTACCGCCGGTTGATCCGCATGCACAAGAAATCGGAAAAAATCGACCTGCCCGGTGAGATCGATGTTAATATGCAGGTCGATCACAGTATTAATGAGTTTACATGGGATGATGAGGATGCTGAAAAGCACGAATTCCTGCGTGCTGCTGTGGAGGAGTTGCCTGAAAAAAGCCGTGAGATTCTGATGCGGAGGTTTATGGACGGACAATCCATCGACGAGATCATGGTGGGGATGGACTACAGCTCACAGAATGCGGTCAGTGCGACATTGTCCAGGAGTTTGAAGAAACTGAAGGATTCAATTATTGAAAAAATGGCATTACAAAAAGGATGGAAGAACGAGACCAGATCTTAATAGAACGTTATTTGTCCGGTGACCTCACGGAAGCCGAGCGAAATGATATTGAGTTGCGCAGGCTCGGGGATCCATTATTTAGCCAGCAAATAGCAGAATACGAGATGGCCAAAGAAGCCTTGAAAGCATATCAGCGTGACGAGTTGAAAAAACGGTTTCAGCGACGTGATGAAGTCCTTGATAAAAAAACAGATCGCGGCTCATCCGGTGGGTCAGTTATCTGGTACATTCTGTTCGGCGTCCTGTTAGTTGGATTGATCAGTTGGAAATTGTGGCTGTCTCCTGACAAGCAAACGAATGAGCCGCCGGCGATAGAACAGCAACAGGACAATCAGGAGCTACAGGATTCCATGCCTATGCAGGAAACGCCGAAGGATGAGATAGAAGAGTCGCCTCAGGATAATAACCGCCAGAATGAGAAAAGGTACCAGGAGATTTTCGCTGAAAACTTTGAGCCTTACCGGGATGACCTGGTGGAACCTACGTCGAGAGGAGATGACTTGTCCGCGATTGAACGAATGGAAGTGGCTTATTGGAATGAGGAGTATGATGATGTGATTAAAATATATGAAGAGCTCTCACCGGCCATGAAGCAAAATGATAATCTCCGCTTTATGCAGGCCAATGCCATGATGGCAGCAGGAAGGGTGAAGCAGGGTGCGATTATTTTATCGGAAATTATTCGCAATGGGAGGTCAAAATTTGTTGGTGAGGCACATTGGTATCTGGCGCTGGCGTATTTGAAAAGTGATGATGTGGAGAATGGACGGAAGCAGCTTGAAGCGTATTTACGATTAAATGAAACTAAGCATAGAACACAGGCTGAAAAAATATTGAAAGAAGTGAATTAAATATTTTTTTGAAACGATGTTATGATTTAGCCTGCGACCAGTATTCATAGATGTGAAGATGTGATTTCCATGCATATGAGATCACCTTGAAAAAAGCGAAATGAAAAATTTGATTTTCATTTTGATGATGTTGATGACCCTGTCTGTTCAGGGGCAGACGCGTATTGATACGCTGCGAGCCTCCATAAAAGAAAGTCTGGAAGAAGGTAATATAATTAGTCTTTGTGACAATGTTTATAGAATGGCATTCATAGCATCGCAATCGAAAGACAAGAAGACCTTTGAAGAAGCTGGGAATTATTTGTTTGGAACTTTTGATGGACTTGATATAAATGAAAAAAATTATTTACGCACAAGGGCAACCAATGTAGCCAATTTGATGAGCAAAATGGATACCCGTATTGATGGCCCGCTAACTTATTTCCTCTTGGCACATCATTACCTGGACAATAAAGAGGAGGGCGACACCCTCTCATGGTACATTGAAAATCGAATTGCTAATATTTATACACGACTTGGAGATTTTGAAAAGGCAACCCATTTCCAGAACATCGTCCGCCATAGCCTTGAGAATGCAATCCAATTGTTTCCGGATTCATTGAAATACAAAGATAATTTTTCAAGGTTGTATGCGGATATCGGGACCAACCTGAAATACCAGCTAAAATGGGATGATGCAATTGCCATGTATAAAGCTGGGTATATTCTTGCAGAATCTTTAGGATCGACCTTGGCTATTTCATCCAATTTACTTGGTTTAGCCGAGGTAGAATTAGAAAAAATGAATTTAACTTCTGCAGAATCATATCTTGGATTGGTTGAAAAGACGTTGCCTGAATTAATTCAGAATCCGAGATATCATGAAAGAGAATCCATGTATTACAGATTGAATGGGTTGTTGAAATTAAAATCCGGAAATTATCGCGAGAGTATTGCCTCATTTGAAAAAGCGGTTACTGCATTGGGAAAGGTTTATTCAAATCCAAAAAGACGTGAATTCGGAAAATTGTTTGAACAATTCGGTGAGGCATATTTCATGTTGGACTCCTTTGATCAGGCTCAAAAGTTTTCATACGAGGGATTGTCATGTTTGCTTCCCGGATCAAATTCTTATGAAACATTGCCGGGCATTCCCCAGCTATATCATGAAAACACATTTGTTGAATTATTTGATCTGCTGAGCCGAATTTACATGTCCCGTTTTCAATTGACCGGGGATTCAATTTATCTCCGAAAAACATTGCATTGCATTGATTTGGGATTATTCAGCAATGACCTCATCCGTGATGCTGTTTTAGCAGATCCTTCAAGGTTATTGAGTGTAGCAGAAAATAAAGCATTTGTCCACGATGGTATCGAAGCGAATCACCTCATGTATACGATGAATCCTCATCAAAGCTATTTGAATGATGCGCGAAGATTCTTTGACAGATCGAAGAGTTTGTTGTTAAAAGATAACACCTGGAAAAATCAGGTCCGGTCAATTATTTCTCCTGTGGATCGTGGCCGTTTGACAGAAATTGATTCCTCTCTTTTATCCCTCTACCAGAGAAATCTGAACAGAGAAATCGATGATGCAGATTTTATGGCCGGTTTCCTGGCTTTGAAAGAAAAAGAAGGCGAAATTTATCATAGATACAAAGAGGTGAGCCTGGAAAAAAAGGCGGTGAATGATTATATTGAGTATGCCGTATTTGCACAGCATATTTATGCACTTGCATCACTGGATGAAAAGATATATTTTCTCAAACTGGGGACCTATGATGCATTAGCCGGACTAATACAACGGGTAGAAAATCATATCCTTCTCAAGGAATATAGTTTGGACTACCAAATACTAAATGAACTATATGAATTTTTAATTGCTCCTTTTAGCAATCTACCATCACATGTGGTCATCATACCGGATGATGTGCTGAGCTTTCTGCCATTTGACATACTACAGAATGCAAATGGCGAGTATCTGATCGAGCAAACGACCATTTCTTATACGAACGAATACGAACAATACAATTTTGCAGAAACGTATGATACATCATCTTTCCGGATCGTATGCATGGTGCCATCATATGGCAAGAGTTACCAAAAGGATATTGCCGCTGTTCGGGGGAATCTGTATCATTTGGAATATGCAAAAGTAGAAGCAGATTCTATTATCTCCCTTTATGGAGAGCAAGGATATACCTCTGTGCCATCCGGAAAAGAGGACTACAGGTTAAATTATACAATGGCAACTATATTCCATTTTGCAGGGCATGCAATTGTCCATAATGATGAAGCTTTTCTCGCGCTTGGAGATTTGGATGAACCACAATACAAAGTAACAGCAACAGAGATTTCACTCATTCATCATGAATCTGATCTCGTGGTGTTGAGTGCTTGCGAGACAGGGCTTGGTACGGTTGATAAAGGTGAAGGTGTCAGGAGCCTGGGAAGAAGTTTTATGGAGTCCGGCGCAAAATCGGCGATCATTTCATTATGGAATGTCAACGACCGGGCAACTGCTGAGATTATGACTGTTTTTCACAGGAATCTGAAAGAGGGAATGCGGAAAGATGAAGCACTACGAAAGGCGAAATTGAATTATATAAATACTACACAGGATAGGACCAGGTATCCATTTTACTGGGGTGCATTTATAGCCCTTGGAAATATGGGACCTATCGATTAATGAGTATTAAATATTTTATCATTTCAATTACCAAAATAATTCCCCCAACCCTGTATAATAATTTAGACATATTTTAAAACGAATCTTATGAAAAAAATATTTCTGGCTTGCCTGCTTTATTCAGCAGGAAGTCCCTTTTGTCATGGACAAGATTTGCAATGGTTGGTGAAGAATTTCAACGGAAAAGAAAACAACACTTACCCCAATGCAAATGCAATTACCACAAATGAATTTACCCTCGAAGCTATCAAGCATCCGAATTGCCAATGTAATTCAAAGGCACGCAATGACATCTTTGTGATCTATGATAATTGGTCTCATTATAATTCAAGGCTTGATCTTGTACCAACGATTAGCGGATTTTTTTATCCACCCAATCCTGCAGATTTAAATCATACTAAACACAACATGAGAGTTCCTGTGGGCCGCAAGCCCATGTATCTCTATTTGTCAAATATCTATGAGGATGATGATCTCCCACCACCCGTTTTAGCCAAAAGCGGCTTCTCCGGCAGCAATTCCATCCCGTACATCATGGGCACTACCAACACGCCCATCCCTATCACAGCCAATCACGACGTTATCCAGGGAGCCGATATCACACTTGTCATTAAAGGAGCCACTATAACGGAGGGGGCCACCCTGCAATTTAAAGTCAAAGCATTGGCTACTGCTAGTGTCACTCCATCCGGCAGTTATTTTAGTGGTTCAACTATTTTTGATGGCAAGTTTATCAGTGCTGGAAATTTGATACCACTAAGCGGAGGGGTAGGTTATAAATTCACTGATCTTCCCATCCCAACGCCGGATTATATTTACATCAACCTGAAGCCTACTTCTTCCCTCCTTCCTTATTATCCGAATGTTCAGAATTCTTCAACTCCCACGCATAAGGCCATTTTTGAAGTCAGAGCCGGGAATGGAAATTTGAATGCAGAAGGAGCCGAAGATATTATTCATAGCCACGACCCCAATTTCATGCAGCTCGCGGCTTTATGCCGGGACAATTTTGAAGATCTGTATGCAAGCCTGCATATTGAGTTTGAGAACACAAGCGCCACACCGGCAAATAACCTCAAGATTAGAATTCTGCTTCCTTCAGATTTAGATCCAACGACCATCGGTCTGGTCAAGTGGAAAGCAGGAACAAATACAACACCCGGTACTATGATTATTAACAAGCAGGAAGTAATATTTGTCTTTCCTGAAAATAGCAGCGTACTGTCTTGTGATCTGGATAAAGATCCACTTAGCGAAAATGCAAAAGGATCAGTTGATTTTTGCGTTCAGATCAGGGACAACGCAAAGGATAAATTTGGGAAGAGGGGCCTCTCACCTAAACCGGCCAGCACAAGGGTTTATTTTGGCAAAGATGAATACGTGGTGGATAAGCTCATGCAACCCTTCACAACGAAAGGGATCCCCATTGATATCGCCAATGTATGTGATTGTTCCAGTCCTTATAAATGGGTAAAAGTCAAAATTCCGGAGTATAAGATAAAAGTGTATGTTCCTGAGCAGGATGTGAAAATGCTTCTCAAAGTTTATAAACAACCATAGCAACCCATTCGTTTTTAAATATCAACTCCATAAAAAAAGCTCCCGGCATCCCGGGAGCTTTTTCTTTTTAATTCACCCTGTTAAGATTTCTTGAGGACCGGTATTAATGTTCAGCAGGAAATTGCTCAATTGTTGAAAATTGTTTCCTGCGGGACCAGGCCGAAAATCCATAAAGAGTAGGCATCATCTTTCGACTTTCCGATCATGAAACAGGGCTCGCTGCTCAGGCTGCTCATGTTGATGCTATTGCACTTCAACATCCTCGCAGAAAAAACATATCCAATATGTTTTGCCCACAAAGATGAAACCTCTGTCCCCGGATCGAATATCAATACCATCTACATCCCATTCCAATTAGCAGGAAGGCTCATGGTCGTAGAAGCGAGGGCAGGTAACATCAAGGGAAAGTTCATAGTCGATACCGGATCTGAACGATTGCTTTTAAACGCACACCACTTTCCTCACCTGCGTGGGGATAAAGTTGAATCCATCGGGAATACGGGTGGAGTGGAAAATGTTTTCATCAAGACCATCGACACTGTCCATCTTGATCAGTTAAAAATCATCCACCTCCGAGCTCACATCCTTGACCTGAGCCATATTGAAAAAAGCAAAAAAACAAGCATCATCGGTATACTCGGCTATGAGGTATTCAGGGAATTCGAATTATTGATTGACTTTCCAAACAAACGCATTGTGCTGAACAGATTATCCAGGAGAGGATTGGCCATTCAACCCTTGATGCCAACAGAAATACCTGTGGATAGCCTTGATTTTGACCTGGTAAAGCATATGATCGTTTTGAAAGGTGCGGTGAATGGAAGCGCGCTTCGTTTTATCCTCGATTCAGGGGCCGAGCTCAACTTACTGGATCGCAGTGCAGGAAAAAAAGTCCTCTTGCATTTCACGATCATTAACCGCGTGAAAATGATTGGTGCTAATCAACTTCCAATCGAAGTGTTGGCCGGCACGTTAAATAAAGTATCGTGTGGAAAACAAAGTTGTGGTGAGATGCGCACCTTAATCACCAGCCTGGATGAAATGAATGCAATGCTCGGCACATCTGTTCAGGGAGTGCTGGGTTATGAGTTTTTATACAACCGCCGTGTGTTGATTAATTACAGGAAGGAAAAAATTTATTTCTATCCGGTAGATATCAAAGATGTAGTGGAAATACCTTGATGGGAATAGTTGTTGGTTGTTAGAAAGTAGACTGGTTTTTAGTGGAAGGTTGATAGTCAGGTTCAAGGTGAAAGGTATTAGATACTTAAGGAAAACTGTCCGGGCATCGAACCTATAACCCAATTACTATCGCCTTGTCCAGTTTCCAACAACCAACAACCAATGACTACATATATAAGGCATATACGTGTAGTTTTCTTCCGTAAAAAACGGATAATTTATTGGTGAATAGTTGTTGGTTGTTAGAAAGTAGGCTAGTGATAGGTTGATAGTTATTGGGCAGGTTGAAAGTCAATAGTCTATTGATTTTTTTTGTAGATACTTCCTAGTGACAAGCCCATAACCCAACAACCAATGACCAGCCTAACTTCCACAATCCAACAACCCATCTCTTAATTTTTATTTATTCCAATATTAATCTTCTCTCCCTCCAACCACTCCACTTCCTGTGGTTCAAAGTTTCCTTTGGAAGTATCGTCAAATACTTCAATTCCATCCGCCAAAGTTTCTGCCATGATGTAATGACCAAACATATCCACCGCCTTCCTGATCCCATCCACTTCTTCTACACTCACCCTGATCCTGTCTGTCACATTCAACCCACTATTCTTTCTCAGATTCTGGATCCGGTTGACCAATTCACGCGCCGTGCCTTCCGCCAGCAGTTCATCATCAAGTGTAATATCGAGTGCAACGGTAATCCCATCTTCGGAAGCCACCTGCCATCCCGGGATATCCTCGGAAACAATCTCAATATCCTCCCTCATCAAATCATATTCCTGACCTTCGATAAACATGGTCAATGGACCGCCACCCTCAAACCGGTTGATCTCTTCCTGCGGAAGATTTCCAATGAGTTCAGCAGCAGCTTTCATGTTTTTACCTAAACGCTTACCCAGCGTTTTAAAATTGGCTTTCGCTTTTTTCGAAACCATGCCCGATGTATTGTCGATGTATTCTATCGCCTTCACATTCACTTCGGAGAGGATCAGATCTTTTACCTGCTCTACATCCTCCTTGAAGCTCTCATTGATCACCGGCAACATGATCCTCCGCAAAGGCAACCGCACTCGCAGTTTTTCTTTCTTGCGAATCGAGAGAACCAACGAACTGATATGCTGCGCATAATCCATCCGCCTGTTCAATCCCTCATCCTTGAGCTCATGCATCGGTGCTGGAAGGTCTGACAGATGCACACTTTCCGGTCCGGATTGCTTATGACCTGTGAGATTGCGATACAACCAGTCACCAAAGAAAGGCGCAACTGGAGAAATCAATTGCGATATAACTGTCAGGCACTCATATAAAGTAGCAAACGCGGCTCGCTTATCATCCGATAATTCACCTTTCCAGAACCGCCTCCTGTTGAGACGCACATACCAGTTGGATAGATGATCATTGACAAAATCTTCAATACGCCGGCATGCACTGGTCACATCAAACTGATCCATGTCCGTATAATAATCATCGACCAGATTGTGCAATTTAGAAAGGATCCATCGATCGATTTCCGGCCGCTCATTTACGTTGATGGACTCACTATCACTCTTCCAGCTGTCGAGGTTCGCATATAGTGCAAAGAATGAGTATGTATTATATAATGTACTGAATAGCTTGCGCGTCGTTTCGACAATGCCTTCCTCATCAAACTTAAGATTGTCCCATGGCTGTGCATTGGATAGCATATACCAGCGCGATGCATCAGCTCCATATCGTTCCAGGGTTTTGAATGAATCAACAGCATTGCCCAATCGCTTTGACATCTTCTGACCATTCTTATCCAGCACCAATCCGTTGGACACAACATTCTTAAACGCCACTGTGTCATATACCATCACCGCAATTGCATGCAAAGTGAAAAACCATCCACGTGTCTGGTCCACACCTTCAGCAATAAAATCGGCTGGGAAATTTTCTGCAAATTTCTCCTGGTTTTCAAACGGATAATGCCATTGTGCATACGGCATGGAACCGCTGTCAAACCAAACATCGATGAGGTCCGTCTCGCGCTTCATCGGCAAGCCTTGTGCAGAGACTAAAATAACATCATC
>JANMVA010000556.1:0-3156 GCA_031392195.1 Saprospiraceae bacterium
TATTTATCCATCACATCATCAAACACAAACGATCCATCGATATGTATTTTAATAATGAAGGTGCAAACGAAGTCACGTACGATGCGATCGTAGTGGGTAGTGGTATCAGCGGAGGATGGGCAGCAAAAGAATTATGCGAAAAAGGTTTGAAAACCCTTGTCCTTGAGCGCGGGAGAGATGTTAAGCATGGCGATTATCCAACGGCCAACCAGGAAGCCTGGGAATTGCCGAACTGGGACACGATATCCCTCGAAGACAAAAAGAAATATCCTGTTCAAGGCCGGACAGATTACATCATGCATTATTCCAACATCAACTGGTTTATTGAAGATGCTCAGCAACCTTACAAGGAAATAAAGCCATTTGACTGGATGAGAGGATATCATGTCGGTGGTAAATCCATTATGTGGGGACGACATTCTTATCGCTGGAGTGCAATGGACTTTGAGGCAAATGCAAAAGACGGCATTGCTGTTGACTGGCCCATCCGCTACAAAGATCTTGCACCATGGTATGACCATGTTGAATCATTCGCAGGTATCAGCGGACAAAATGAAGGCATCGATCAGCTTCCGGATGGGAAATTTCTTCCACCCATGCCGCTCAATTGTGTGGAATCAGATTTCAGAGAGAAACTTCAGAAAAACATGAAGGGCAGAGTGGTGACACCGGGAAGGGTGGCGCATCTGACCAGTGCATTACAGGGAAGTACACGCGGGACTTGTCAATATAGAAACAGATGTATGCGTGGTTGTCCTTTTGGGGCCTATTTCAGCAGCGTTGCATCAACTCTTCCTGCTGCACAGGCTACCGGAAATCTCACCCTCAGACCTGACAGTGTAGTACACTCCATTATCTATGACAAGGAAACAGGAAAAGCCAAAGGTGTCAGGGTCATCGATGCAAAATCAAAAGAGACAAAAGAGTTTTTTTCCCGCATCGTATTCCTCAATGCAGGTACACTCAATTCAACATTGATCATGCTCAACAGCGCTTCAGATCGCTTTCCGAATGGATTTGGAAATGATAGCGGCGAGTTAGGGCACAACCTGATGGATCATCATTTCCGGGTGGGTGGAGACGCTAAGGTGGAAGACTATACAGACAAATTTTATAAAGGCCGAAAACCTGCAGGCTATTACTTACCTCGGTTCAGGAACCTGGATGCTGCAAGTACAAGTAAAGAATTTATCCGGGGTTATGGATACCAGGGTGGTGCGAGTCGCGATGGATGGTGGAGATCAGTGGCTGAAGCCGGAGTAGGTGGAGAGTGGAAAGATAAATGGCAGGATCCCGGTGCATGGTCGATTGGTATGATGGCTTTTGGTGAATGTCTGCCCTATCACGAAAATCACATCAAACTCAATACAGCCCTCCTTGATCCTTATGGGCTTCCTACGTTAGAAATCGATTGTGAATGGAAAGAGAATGAAATGAAGATGCGCATCGATATGGCTGATTCAGCTGCCGAAATGTTGGAAGCTGCGGGCTATAAAAATGTAACGACTTATGATTCGGGATCGAATCCGGGAAAGGGAATTCATGAAATGGGTACAGCCCGAATGGGAAGAGATCCCAAATCATCCGTACTCAATGAATGGAACCAGGTGCACGCGTGTAAAAATGTATTTGTCACTGATGGGGCATGCATGACATCTTCGGCATGCCAGAATCCATCATTGACATATATGGCACTTACAGCGAGAGCTGCTGAATATGCAGTCACGGAACTCAAAAAACAAAATCTCTAATCATTTCAACAGCACATTATTCTAATCAACATGGAACGAAGAGATGCAATAAAATTTACGGCATTATTTATGGGTGCGGGTATGAGTGCCTCAACCATTGCAGCGATTATGTCAGGCTGCAAGACAGATACCTCTGATGGCTGGACACCTACATTCCTGACCCTGGCTGAAGCAGAGTTTATTGAAGAGCTCGGTGAGACTATATTGCCAAAAACGGAAACTCCTGGTGCGAAGGATGCCCAGGTAGTTAGATTTATAGATGCTGTGAGACCACTGCGATTTACGACAGAAGATAATGCACTGTTTAAAACAGATCTGCAGCAATTCATCAATCAGAGCACTACTGAATTGGGAAAAGAGTTTGTCAAAGTTTCACCTGAGAAAAGGCTTGAATGGGTGACAGCTATCGACAAAGCAGCTTATGAATTTAGCGCAGCCAATAAAGATCTTCCGGAAAATGAAAGGCCATTTTATCTGGTGCTCAAGGAGCACATAGCAGGAGGTTTTTTTAATTCAGAAATCGTGGCAAAAGAATTCTTTGCGTTTGATCCAAATCCAGGGCGATATGATGCATGCATCCCATATGAGCAGATCGGAAGAGACTGGGCTTTGTAAAAAACAGGAACTAAGATTCTTCTATCCGGACAACAGGGTCGTTGAGAAAAAGTGGTCTGTCAAATAATTCGTCCAGTACTATTGCATGCTCATCGATGACAATTCCTTCAAGGGATGGAAAAACCGTGGTAATAATTTCATTATACCGTTGTCTCGAAGCGCAAATGAGCTTGGCGATCAGTTGTTTTGGTCCTGTTGTCAATTCAGCGAAGACAACTTCCGGTATCCTGGAGAGGCTTTCAATGATGGACTGCAAGGATCCGTGTGGTAGCAGACGCAGAAACACATAGGCTATCACCTCAATATCCAAAGCCCTGAAATTGATGTTCAGCCGGGAGGTTGAGATGATCCCCATTGTTTCCATTTTACGGATGCGCACATGAATCGTACCGCTGGAAACGTTAAGATCCTTCGCAATCTCCGTAAACGGAGTCCTCGCGTCATTTGACAATGCATTTAGTATGCTGATATCCAGCGCATCAAGCTTCTCTATCATTTGGAGTTGGTTGGAGCGGGTTTTTGTCTAATAGTCAGACCAGGGAATGAGGATTTCCTGATATTTGTTTTTAATCATCCGCTTCAGTATAAACTTAGGGTTTTTTTACTGAAATTTTAGTTAACACCACGAAATTTTACATTTTTGGCAGATACATTGAGAAAATACAAAATTTGGGAGCCTCTCTTATTGAGTTTTGTTACCATACTGGGAATGATCGCCGGTGCTCGATTAGTAGAGAGTGATCATCCATCTGCTAAGACCGATCCTGCTATTAGTGGTGCCAATTATAGC
>JANMVA010000593.1:0-1773 GCA_031392195.1 Saprospiraceae bacterium
GCACCCGCTCACGCTGGAGGATGCGCATCGGATTCAGATACATTCTCAATTAATTAATACGCTGATTAAGTATAATGAGAACGGACAGGCCACAACCTGTCCGTTTTCATTTGTAAAAGCAATGTGTATTTTTACCCGATATGGAACAGGTTACCTCCCATGTATTGATGATCCGTCCTGCCGCATTTGGATTTAATGCTGAAACGGCTGAGAACAATACATTTCAAACCAAGCCAACTGACCAGGATGCAAGGCAAACTGCCGATAAAGCGATTGCAGAGTTTGATGCATTTGTACTTACACTTCGGTCTGAAGGTGTGGATGTAACTGTGATTGAAGACAGCTCAGCCCCGCTTAAGCCGGATGCTGTGTTTCCAAACAACTGGATCTCTTTTCATGATAATGGCACGCTGGTGACATATCCGATGTATTCCAAATTGCGAAGATTGGAAAGAAGAGAGGACATTGTAGATGAGATTGTCAGAAAATTTAATGTGACCAGACGCGATCACTTTGAAGAATCTGAAAATGACAATCAGTTTCTCGAAGGAACGGGCAGCATGGTGCTTGACAGGGTCAATAAAATTGCCTACGCTTGCATCAGCGAACGTACTGATCGTGATCTTTTGCTACAATGGTGTGAAAAAATGGAATATTCCGCCCATACCTTTTATGCCGAAAGCAATGGCAAGCCCATATACCACACAAATGTGATGATGGCCATCGGATCAAAAGTTGCTGTCGTATGCCTTGACTGCATTCCTGATCTATCGGAACGTGTTGCCTTGAAAGAAAGTCTTGGAAGACAGCACGAAGTCGTAGAGATATCCCAGGACCAGGTTATTTCCTTTGCCGGAAATATGTTAGCTTTAAAAAATAAAGACGGCGAGGAGATCATGGTCATGTCCTCAAGTGCCTACAACAGTCTCAATCCCGACCAGATAAGGACGATAGAAAAATACAACCGGATCGTGTCAGCACCGATCAATACAATTGAAAATGTGGGCGGTGGTTCTGCAAGATGCATGATCGCGGAGATTTTTCTTCAGCCGAACTAAATTGATATTTCACTCAGAATTCTATAATCATACGATATGCGCATTTTATTTTACTTCCTATTCATTCTTCTCAGTTGGAATGCTTATGGCCAGGTGGTCATCAATGAAATAAGTTACAATCCACCGGAGACCGGAATTGATTCACTGGAATACATTGAGATCTACAATGCAGGACTTTCACATGTAGATCTGACAGGCTATCATTTCACCAGTGGACTCATTGATACATTTCCTACAGTCCATATGTCTCCCGGGGATTATTTTGTTACAGCCGTCAGTGCCAGTGCAATGGCTAATGTATTTCATGTGCAGGTGCACGAATGGAGAAGTGGGGCATTGGCCAATACAGGAGAATCGATCGTTCTTGTTGACGCTCTCGGAAATTTTGTAGACAGTGTTTTCTTTGAAGACAATGCTCCATGGCCAACAGAGCCTGATGGAAATGGCCCTTCGCTGGAATTGAAAGATTCTTCACTAGACAATAATGATGGCGCCAATTGGCAGTTCAGTGGGGGAGAGACAGGAGTGATCATCGAAGGAAAAGAAGTGCGGGGCACACCCGGTGCTGAAAATTCCGGTGGTGGATCTATTGGTCCTGATATCATCATCAATCTCGCGCATCAGCAATTCGAACCTCAGCATGTAGTTATTGAATTAGGTGACTCATTGCGTTGGCTCAACAATGAAGCTGTGCCCCACAATGTAAATGGAACAC
>JANMVA010000632.1:0-5885 GCA_031392195.1 Saprospiraceae bacterium
GAGCCCAGTGGACAAAAACGTGATTTGGGTTGGTACAGATGATGGAAATGTTCAGCTGACAAGAGATGGTGGCGCATCATGGACAAATCTGTCATCGAAAATATCAGATTTCCCTTCAGGTGCATGGGTCCCTCAGATTGAAATATCAAAGAAGAATGCAGGTGAAGTATTTGTTGTTGTGAATAATTACAGGCGCAATGATTGGAAGGCTTATGTATTTCATACAACGGATTATGGACAGACATGGAGAAAGATCACGAATGATAAAGAAGTGACCTCTTTTGTGCAGGCTATCGTGCAGGATCCTGTAGAACCCGATTTATTATTTCTCGGCGCTGATGATGGACTCTATGTTAGTTTGGATAAAGGGACACATTGGAATCGTTTTTCGGCAAAAACATTTCCACGTGTTTCCACAACTGATCTTAAAATTCATCATACAGATCATAGTCTGGCCATCGGTACTTTTGGAAGGTCCATATGGGTGATGGACAACCTTCAGACTCTTCGTGAATTATCGAAATCTAAAAAAGTGCTCGATGATAAATTTTCCATTTTCGCTGCCAATGAAGGAACCCAGGCTTCAATGAGATCTGTAGACGGTATGCGATTTACGGCAGACGCAGAATTCAAAGGGGATAATAGGGGAGGCGGTGCCCGTTTTCTCATCTATGTAAAACCCGAAGCCAAAAAAGATTCTGTGAAAATGGATGATACTTCAAAAACCAGTGAATCAAAAAAATCTGGAAAGACAAAACCTTCACCAGTGGTGGTTGATCCATTAAGTGTTGACACTTCAGCAGTGACAGTAGAGGACAGCACAAAGAAGAAAGATGAGATGAAGGATAAAGACCTTCTCAAACTTTATGTCCTCGATGCTAAAGGTGATACGATCCGTTACATGAAACGAAAGCTGACAGAAGGTTGGAATAATATTGGCTGGGATCTCAGGCAGAAAGGAATTTATTTTCCTTCGCGCAATGAACCTCCGAAAGATGATGATGATCCGGGAGGTATCTATGTCGCACCCGGAAAATACAAGCTTGTCGGTTTTTATAACGGGATGAAAGATTCCATCATGATGGATGTGCGACTTGATCCCCGATTAAATATTTCAGGTACAGATCTCGCTGCCCGGACTGAAATGACCAACACTTTTTATACCACAGTCACACGGGCTCAAAAAGCATTTCAGTCATTGCAGGACATGAGAAAAGATATGAGAATGGTTGAGGCCATGATGGCCAATGCGCCTGATAGCATACAGACAAAGATCAAAGACAGGCAGAAGGATCTGGTGAAGAAAATGGATGCACTTGAATTGAAAGTCATGGAACCAGCGGATGTGAAAGGCTATACCAATGAAATAAACATCAATGAATACATTTCTGAAACACAGGCTTATCTGAATACTTCTCTCGGAACACCTGGAGACAATGCAAGAGATCAACTTCGACTGACTCAAGTCGAAGTTGATAAGTTTACCAGGGAGGTGAATGACTTTTTACTGAAAGACTGGACAGAATACCAGGCCTTTGTCAAGCAACATTCATGGCCTTTGTTTAAGAATCTTGAGACTGTGAAATAGTCAAGCTTGTTGAAGGAATTGGTCAACAATCACACCAACCCCTTTTGTAGCAGGTTGTGCGATGATCTGTAAACCGGGACGCATGGCTAATTCATAGTTAACCTGCGGATTGGGATCAATGTAAAAAATTTTCGCCTCCGAGGGCGCATAACCGACCAGGCCAGCAGCCGGATAAACCTGCATACTGCTTCCAATAACCATTACAATTTCTGCATCAAGAATTATTTTAACAGCGCGCTCAAGCATCGGCACCATTTCACCAAACCACACGATATGAGGTCTCAATTGGCTTCCTTTCGCACAATGATCACCTATTCGAATATCTGATCGACACTCATAGATGAGATGCTCATGCTGCGTGCTTCTTGATTTAAGTAATTCACCATGCAAATGGATTACATGGCTGCTGCCGGCGCGCTCATGCAGATCATCTACATTTTGTGTAATGATAGTCACATCGTATTTCTCTTCGAGCCTTACAAGGGCAGCATGTGCTGCATTTGGATTAACAGTCAGGAGTTGTTGTCTACGCTCATTGTAAAAATCCAATACCACTTGTGGTTGTCTTCTCCATGCCTCGGGTGTGGCTACATCTTCAATCCTGTGCCCCTCCCATAATCCACCTGCATCTCTGAATGTGCGAATACCACTCTCTGCACTGACACCGGCACCCGTAAGAACAACTATTTTATTCTTCATTGTCCTTTGCTGATTCCTCTTCACTTTCATCTATCTCGGGCTCTTCATCTCTTAGCTCTTCAAATGCATCACCGAGAAATTCTATAATATCCCCTGCAATTAAAGCTTCATAACCTATTGTTTCAGCCGCAATGTCACCTGCAGATGCATGGATATATACACCAAGTACTGCTGCAAATTCAGGTGAATATCCCTGGCTCAACAAACCAAGTAATATTCCTGTCAACACATCACCACTCCCTGCAGTGGCCATGCCGGGATTTCCCTTTGTATTGAAAAAAGAAACACCGTTGGATTGGCATATTATCGTATAGCCACCTTTCACTACAATATTGATCTTTCTTTTTTGTGCTTCTGCGCAAGCTGTACGATAGCGCTCAAAGTGATCTTCCTGTTCTCCAAATAACCGGTCAAATTCACCCGGATGCGGAGTGATAATTGTTCCTTCAGGTAATGAATCAAACATTCCTTTATTAGCAGCGAGAATATTAATACCATCTGCATCAATGACCAACGGTGTTTTTTTGTTTTCTGTGAGTAATTTCTTAAATCCTTCCTGCGTGTCAGCATGCATGCCTAATCCCGGACCAATCCCAATTGCAGAAATTCGGGAGGGAATATCACAACCTGTGAAATGTTCAGCATGCTGATCTGTCTCAACCATAGCCTCCGGAACAGATATTTGTAGTATGTCATAAAGCCTTCCCGGAATATGCGTTGTCAGCAAACCAATCCCTGACCTCATTGCAGCACCGGCAGCCAGCACACAAGCACCGCCTTTGCCAAGACTTCCGGCAATCAATAATCCATGACCATAATCTCCCTTATGGCTGAACCTGCTCCGCTCGATGAGAAAGGGTAGCAGATAGTAATAGTCCAGTTCAAAGCTCCGGATATCATTCTCCAGTAAAAATGTATCTGACAGTCCGATATCACATACGACTACACCACCGAAAAATGGTTCACTCTCAGGCATCATGAATGCAAGCCGCTGACATTGAAAAGTCAAAACGAGATCGGCATATACCACTTCGCCATTGGCTGCTTTATCCACATACATCCCCGATGGCATGTCGATGGAGATCGTCAGGTTACTTTGCTCATTCATCCAGCTCGCAATTTCCAGCCATAAGCCACTGAGCGGTCTGGTCAGCCCTGTTCCAAACATCGCATCGATGATGGTCCCCGATGAGCTAAGTTCAAAATCTTCCGGATTCCATTTATCGTGTATGTCCAGTTGCTCAGGATCCTGATCCAGTAAGCGGCCATAATTGATTTTCCACTCTTCCGTATGGTCACCGTCAAGGTTGACATATACATCGACGAGGTAATCCAGGTCCAGGAGAAGCCTGGCAATCGCGAGACCATCTGCTCCATTATTACCACTACCACAGATGATCAGGACTTCCTGGTCTTCATCACCCATGAGGATGTCAAGCTTCTGGACAACTGCGACGGCCGCCTGCTCCATCAGTTCCAGGGAGGTCATTCCTTTCTGTATCGTATACCTGTCCCAGGCTTTGATCTGTGCTTCATTCAATATGATCATATCCTGAAAAGATACTTGCTTATCATCATTCCCAATGGATAATTTAGAAGCTTCCACCTCCCGGAGGAAGCAGAAACACTAAAGAATCCGTTAAGGAGTAGTGCCTTTTGACTTTTTTCTTTTTTTCATATGTCCTCGGTCAGACATTTGAAAATTTTTAATCTAAAACTTAGGATTATCTTAAAATTTCGTTATCTTTCGATACAGTTCATCCCTCTCCAATGACAGAGACCCGGTAGTCTCCCCACGAAGCCCAACACCCCGATTGAGATTAAAAGAAATAATGAGAACAGTTTTTGCTGTAGGACTTATTATTCAATAAAGCTTTACATCAAATAACGTAAACAGAGCTGAACCAATGATTTAGATATATTATAATCCGTCTATTTCAAACCTGAGTATTTGACATGAAACTGAACATATCGCTAGCGGGGGCATTATTATGCTTCCTGTGTACCCAAACTATATCTGCCCAGGACATTCATTTGTCTCAATACCATTTTGATCGACTCCAGATCAATCCCGCCCTGACCGGAATTTTTAATGGGAACCGGCAAGTGGCCCTTATTCACAAACAACAGTATTTCTCTGTACCTGTAGACTACCTGACATTCTCCGGAAGCTATGACACGAAATTTCTCAAGACGTTAAGCCAAAAAGGTTTCTTTTCAGCCGGAGCCCTTTTTAACTACGATCAGGCCGGGGAAAGTGAATTGTCTTACGGAAGTCTTAGCATCAATGGTTCCTATACTCGTGCTTTAACAAAAGCATTTTATGTCGGAGCAGGGGTCTATGTTGGAGGAGGACAGCGCTCTTTTAAAGAGGACGGTCTTTTGTTTGACAATAATTGGGTTGGTGGTGTATTATGTGAAACCTGCCCAACAAATGAGTTTTTCGATCGTACCAGTTTCTTTTTTCTCGATGTCGGTGCAGGTTTAAATCTAAGGCTACAGGGTAGAGATCGGACCAAACTTGACCTTGGAATAGGGAGCTTCCATCTCAATCAGCCGGGATTTTCTTTCTATGATAATGATGATATCAAACTCCCTGTTCGATTAGCTTTCTATGGAACAGGTATTCTCAAATTAGCAAGTCGTATTGATCTCTATGGGAACGGGCTGATACAACAACAAGGGCCTTACGAAGAGACAGTCGTGGGTGGTGGTATTATTCTTCACCTGAGCACAAAGAAGGCGCGTGAAGTTGAACTTCACCTCGGTGTTGCCACGAGATTGGAAGACGCCATTATCCCGATGATAGCACTTGGTTATGATGGATGGAAAGGCGGATTCAGCTATGATGTCAACACATCCGATTTTAAAAATGCAACAGACAAAAAAGGTGGTCCGGAATTTTTCCTGACCTATACATGGAAGAAACTTTATCCCCTCGAGCAAACAAGGGTATGTTCAATATTCTGATTTCGAAAATAGATAATTGCAATTGATTATGCGACATATCATACTTACAGCCTTTATCTCAGTCTTTCTCCTGCAGGTTGCCAGCAGCCAAACCCTCAAACAGTATGTGAAGGAAGCTGAAGTAGCCTTTGAGATGAAAGATTATTTCTCTGCATACAACTATATGCGGACCGCTCATGAGATAGAGCCCAACAACATTGAGTTTACTTATAAGCTAGCAGAAGCGGCCAGGCTTTATTCTGCCTTCACGATGGCAGAGAAATACTACCAGGAAGTAGCCAACGATAATAAAGCAAATGATTTTCCGGCCACTACTTACTGGTTAGCTTATGTCAAGCATCGCCTGGGCAAATATGAGGAAGCACTGGACCTTTATCAGACTTACCTGATTGAGCACAGCGAAGAAGATGCCGAGCTGACAACATTGGCTTTGAAAAATATCGAAGGCGCAACATGGGCTATTGATGCACTGACGCGAAAGGATACCATGATGGAATTGATCCATTTGGGTACAGAAGTCAATACGGCATTCTCTGAATTTGGTGCCTACGAATAAACCCTTTTATAACATTTTTAACATTACCCGATTTTAGTGATATTTAGATATCAATAAATTCTCGGTTTAAGG
>JANMVA010000003.1:0-3966 GCA_031392195.1 Saprospiraceae bacterium
GCTGACAAGGCTTGATCCATCCTATCGCATTTTTTATGGCCACAGCACTTTTGAAGATATATCAGCAAGCAGAAATGAGTTAGATGAGGTGTTTGAGAAGTATCAGCCGGGTAGTAGTATCCTGCTTGCTGATTTTTTAAACGAAGCCAGGCTCACGTATCAGTTGGCGGTGAAAGAAATGGCGTTTAAACCAGGACATTCATTGTTGGAGTTTATTTCCCCATCAACAATTTCAAATGCTCACCTTTTTACGCAATCACTGAGAAAACTTGTCAGGAATAAATTCACTCATCCCTACCTGATCTCATTATTAGAATTCCCGGTCCTCTTCCTTGGTGCTAAGCCCGGGGATATTCCGGCTTTCTACAATTTCATGAATTATGCCGATCTGGAACTGGGCACCTGGTATCCATCGAACGGCATGTATTCCGTCGTACAGGGAATGGTTGATATGGCCAAAGTACTTGGCGTGAAATTCCAATTCAATTGCGCAGTCCAGGGATTTATCATTAAGGATAAGGAAATACAGGAAGTAATCACACCCAACGGATTGTTATCTGCCGATGTGATCATCAGTGGTGCAGATTATCATCACACTGAATCCCTACTTCCTCTATCTCTCCGCAATTACACCGAAGCCTATTGGTCAAAGAAAACCTTTGCACCTTCTGCATTATTGTTTTTTGTGGGGATCAATAAAAAGCTGGTGGATTTCAGGCACCACACACTGTTTTTTGATACATCATTTGATGTGCATGCAGAGGCAATCTATGACAACCCGTCATGGCCTGAGCAACCCTTATATTATGTCAATGCGCCATCTGTGACTGATACAGCTGTTGCACCCGATGGCATGGAGTCACTCACCTTCCTGGTGCCCATAGCGCCCGGGATAGAAGATACAGCAGAAATCAGGGAGGCGTACTTTGAAAAAATTATATCCCGTTTTGAAATCACGACAGGACAATCGATCAGGAATCATATCCTTGTCAGACATTCTTATTGTGTCAATGATTTTATTAGTGACTATAATGCATTTAAAGGGAACGCCTATGGTCTGGCTAACACATTATGGCAAACAGGATATTTCAGGCCCTCGATCCGCAACAAGAAAATTAAGAATCTCTTTTACACAGGTCAGTTAACCGTGCCCGGAGGCGGGGTTCCTCCAGCCATCATATCAGGAAAAATTGTCTCCGGTGAAGTCATCAAAAAGATCAAAATGCCGGAATATGCAAATTGATCTCTTCCACCATCTTTCACACGACTTTAGCCGGCGCCTGACGGAAAAATATTCTACTTCATTTTCGATTGCAGTGAAGCTATTGTCACCAGAGATTCGCCAGGATATTTACAATATCTATGGATTTGTCCGCATTGCCGATGAGATTGTAGATACCTTTCATGATTATCCCAAAGAAGATTTGCTGGACAGGTTTGAAAATGATGTCTTTCATGCCATTAGCTATGGGATCAGCACTAACCCGGTACTCAATAGTTTCCAGCAAACAAAGCGCAAATACAGGATTGAAGATGAACTGATCCATGATTTTCTATCGAGCATGCGTATGGATCTGCACAAACAATCGTACAATGAACGTGAATACCATCAATATATCTATGGCTCAGCTGATGCTGTAGGACTGATGTGCCTGAAAGTATTTGTCAATGGTGATGATCAGGAATACGAAAAATTGAAAGCATCGGCTATGAGACTGGGGTCCGCATTTCAAAAAGTCAATTTCCTTCGAGATATGAATGTTGACCAGGAAGAATTAAACCGAAATTACTTTCCCGGGATTCACACCTCACAAATGACTTCGAGTGACAGAGCAAATATCCTGGATGAGATCAGGCTTGATTTTAGTATTGCGCGGAAAGGCATCCAACAGCTACCCCACTCTTCCAGGCTTGGTGTTATGATTGCTTACAGGTATTACTATAAACTATTGAGGAGGCTTGAACGCGCTTCCCTTGAACAAATCAAAAGCCAACGAATCCGGATTCCCGATTTCAAGAAAATATTCATCATCGTGACTTCCTACCTGATTTACAAATTATCTATCCGGGAAGAAGCATGGTAACTTATCTTTCAATTCAATTAATATGATCATGGGCTTTTTGATCATCGCAGCTACATTTTTAGGTATGGAAGGCATTGCCTGGTTTACGCATAAGTTTATCATGCATGGGTTGTTCTGGCATTTACACGAGGATCATCACGTCAAGTCTGAAAACCATGGAGTCATTGAACGGAATGATTCTTTCTTCCTGTTATTTGCAACGCCTTCTATCGGATTATTCGCGTATTGGAGTATTTCCGCCATGATGTGGCCATTATATATTGCGATTGGTATTGCCTTGTATGGCATGGCCTACTTCCTGGTTCATGACATTTTTATTCATCAGCGAATTAAATTATTCACGCGATCAAACAATATCTACCTCCGCGCCATCCGCAAAGCTCATAAGATCCATCACAAGCATCTGACGAAATACAATGGTGAATGTTTCGGAATGCTATTGGTTCCTTTCCGGTATTTTATGGAAGCCAGAAAGAGCAGGTAAAATGTATCTATACCTGATCCTTAACTTATCTGCAATACTGTTACCGTTCATTTTCAGTTTTCACCCACGTATTCGATTTGACAAGGAATGGAAATGGTTTCTTCCGGCCAATATTCTTGTGGCTACTTTTTTCATCGCCTGGGACCGGTGGTTTACACTGATGGGCGTGTGGGGCTTCAATCCGGCATATCTGACGGGAACTAATTATTATGATTTACCAATAGAAGAGATTCTTTTTTTCATCTGCATTCCTTTCGCCAGCATTTTTACATTTCATGCGCTTGAACGATTTTATCCAGCATTTCAACTGCATAATCGTTTGTATCAACTACTGGTGGTTTTGCTTCCGATAATCTTCACAGTGATCGCAGTTATCAATTTTGACAAGCTATATACTTCCATTGCATTTAGTATTGCTGCCATTTCCGTAATAACAGGGCATTACCTGATCCGAAAGAAAATGGACTTATTTTTTCTGATGTTCCTGATTATTCTCATTCCTTTTTTCATCATCAATGGCATACTCACCGGCACAGGCATTCCGGATGAGGTGGTTTGGTACAATAATGATGAAAATCTGTGTATCCGGATCTTGACTATTCCTGTGGAGGATATAGGGTATGGCATGTCTTTATTATTGCTAAATCTGATCGCGATGGAAACGATCAGGAAGATATTTACACGCAAAGAAGCTTTATAGCATTATCACTTCTGTCTGCTTATTAAACCGGTCTTCAATATCTGGTTTTCAAATTAAAACCTTCCGGGACTAAAAATCACAATTAAGATCATATATTTAGCAGGCAGGTACCTTTCACCTGCTTTTTTTTGACATCGTGGCAGCGATGTTGTGTTGACATTGTACAGTATAAAACCAACTATATGTCAGTCATACAATTGTCCGGAAAGAGCGGTGGTTTTGGCACCACCGAACGCAGGGATGCATGGTGGCTCGGTCCGCTCGTCGTATTCATTGTGCTCAGCTCTTTTTTGATTTATTCCACCTGGGCTGCATTCCAGGGTGAATACTATTCCTATGGCCCATACCTGTCACCACTTTATTCTCCGGAACTATTAGGTGATTCCCCACATGCTTTATTCGGACCAAAGCCGGGTTGGTGGCCTGCCTGGTTACCTTTCTCCCCGGCCCTACTCATCTTATGGGCACCAGGGCTTTTCAGACTTACCTGCTATTATTATCGGGGAGCATATTATAAATCCTTCTTCCTAAGCCCTGTCAGCTGTTCTGTTGGAGAACCGAAAAGAAAATATTCCGGCGAGCGATCTTTTCCATTGATCATGCAAAACGTCCACCGTTATTTCATGTACATCGCTGTGCTGTTTATTTTCATTCTCTCATAAGATGTGTGGAATGCATTGTGGTTTACAAATTCAAAT
>JANMVA010000007.1:0-7017 GCA_031392195.1 Saprospiraceae bacterium
TTGCAGTCAACCGGGGAAGTGAACATCCGGCGCATTGCATCATCACGCACTATAAACATCCGGAGGCAACAAAGAAAATTGTGTTGATTGGTAAAGGTGTCATCTTCGATACGGGGGGTGTTTCGATCAAGGCTTCAAAGAATATGCACTATATGAAAAGTGATATGGCCGGTGCAGCCGCCGCTCTTGGAGTTGTTGAAGCATGTGCACGCCTGAAATTGAAAGTCGATGTGATGGCAATCGCTCCAACGACTGATAATGCCATTGACAATACAGCGATTAAGCCTGGTGATGTTATTTCTTCTTATGCCGGCAAATCCATTGAAGTCATTGATACGGATGCCGAAGGACGCCTGGTGTTGGCTGATGCTTTATCGTATGCCGTAAAAGAATTCAAACCAGATGTGATGATCGACATGGCCACACTGACGGGTAGTATTATTAGTTCGCTGGGTCCGCAGGCTGCGGGATTGTTTACCAAAGATGATCAGTTAGCGGCTTCATTATACAAAGCAGGTGAAACTTCAGGTGAGCGCGTCTGGCGCATGCCGATGTATGATGAGTATCACGATGACATGCAATCTGATATTGCGGATATAAAAAACCTTAGTGAGAAACCTTATGCGGGTGCGGCAACCGCTGCTAAATTCCTTGAATACTTCACCGACAAGCATCCTTCCTGGGCGCATCTCGATATCGCAGGCATGGCTTTCCAGGCGAATGGTTTTGGAAAAAGCTTTTGTGCTACGGCGTATGGAGTGAGATTGATGGTGAAGTGGATGAAGGAGAATTGAATTCATCGGTTGAATGATCTTTATACTCTATATATTTTCCTGGTTTTCTTTGTTGCTGAATTCTGAAACTGGTCGTCCTCAGGTTGCTGATGTCCGATCATATTACCTCAGTGACATTTTTAGTGATACGATTATTTTCAATGACTTGTGCGATCTGCGGGCTTCTGCATCTGCGAGTTTTCAAAACATGTCAAGTGGGCTAGGCCGATATTTTAATTATGAACGGATATATAGCAAAGCAGGAAATGATTTGAATGTCATGTTTCATTTCTCAGACGAATCTTTGTGTCTCTATTCAACAGTCTGGGAAAAATACCTCATCTATGACAAGCTTGTAGCTGGCGAAACAATGTTTTTTACCATCAATGTAAATTACAATGGTGAAGATTACACGAATGGAAAATTGTTCCGACGAGTCCCGTTTGAGTATAATATTTATTCCGATGTTGAAATGAGCCGGATTGATTACAAGGTGATCACCACTGATTCCTGTGGAAATAATCACGAACTACTTGAAGTAGAAGCTAATTTTAATGGCATGATTTCCAATGCTGCCGGAACCCGCAATATATACCTTGACAATGTCCGGTTAATTTTCCAGGTAGATCCTGTTGATACGGCAGCATTTGTTATACCGCCGGGAGCTAAAACTTATATTCCCGAACCAAGAAATGATGATCCGGTACAGGATTTTGTCCAGTTAAGTGAGGGTTTTGAAGGTGTGTTTGTGGAAAAGTGGCATGAGCTTGATTGTGCCAAATGGAAAGGAAAGCCATTTATGTGTTTTGATAAGTCCAGGATGCTCTTCCGTTTGCCTGAGCCACATTTTACAGAGATAATTTCGTTGGAAAACAACAGGTATTTTAATCCGCTGGGGACGGAAAAGCCTATGAAGGAATGGGTGCTGGTACGGGCAGCTTATAAAAAAGATTGGAATCGCCTTGCAAAAATTGCGGCGGAGTATGTAAGGCAATAAATACCAATTACTCAGTCCAGTCTCTGAACTTGTTGAGGTGCAAGATTAATACCTGGAGATAACAATGTCTCAGAGACCTCCTTTTTGTCAGGATTTCATCAATTTGTTTCTTTTCAATAGGAATCCTCAACAAAGGGTTTATCTTAAAGACAAATGAAACTCTCCGTCATGATCTGTTTTAAATATGCAATCATTATTACGTTTTGTTTATTTCAGTGGTTGCAATTGAAATCACAGGACACGACCATCTTCGCGCCACTGGGAGCGACGTGGTACTATACTCCTTATCATTTCGGTTCGCCTGAATTCTGGCTTTTCACTTTTGTAGCAGAAAAGGATACGCTGATGAATGGATACGAAGCGAGGGAAATTGCCTGCTATATCTATGATGATGGAGAGTATCATCGAAGAGAGGATCTTTTCAAATATGTTGCGACGATTGGCAACAAAGTTTACTACCGGGTAGGTGATGAGTTTGTTCTTCTCTATGATTTCGGCGCACAGGCTGGAGATACCATTCACTCAGCAGTAGAGGAATTTGAAATCTTTATGGGTTGTGGAGATTTTCCCGAGGAAATCATTGAATTTAGCTATGTGATTGATTCAGTTGCTTTCGTGGAATATGATGGTGTTATACTAAGACAACAATTTGTCAGACCGGGAACACAACATGATTGGGGATTTGCTTTTTGGCAGCCTGTCGTCGAACACATTGGCTATAGCAACCATGGAGGATATTGGTGGGGTCAGGGCGAAGGTTGTATTCTGGAAGCCAATGGTTATCTCCGTTGTTATACAGATAATGATATTTCTTATCGCAATCCTTATTACAATGAAAATTATGAATGCGGATACACTGCTGTTAGTGAAATATCAAATCAATCTTTCTATCTCTTTCCAAATCCTGCACTTGATTATATTCATCTAACTATACCCCTCGATCATATTCACATTTATTCGTCGACAGGAGAATTGTTGGATTTTAAAACTGAAACTAATCGGATCGATGTTAGTGGTTGGTCACCTGGAATTTATTTCCTCACCGGTAATGCAAACGGCCGGGCTTACTGTCAGAAGTTTTTGAAAGGGTAGGGGATAAGGAAATTCTATTTTCCAGGAGGTCCCTGGGCTTGTCGAAGGGAGAAAATGCGCCCACTCCACTATTCTCTCGCCGCAACGGAGCCGATGCTCCGGCGGCAATAAGTATTTGAAGGTTTTTTTGGTTGCCCTTCGACAGGCTCAGGGAACTCCTGAAAATAAAATTCTACTTAGCGTTGGATATTGTCTCACGTTTCTCACGTTCTCACGTTCTCACGTTTCTCACTCTCTTCAACCTCATCGCAGAAATCTTTGACTATAGTTTAGACCTCCTCAACGTTACAACAACAGATTTGGAAATAGGCGTTCCACTCTGATCTGCAAAATGATTGATCGGCACCAACACATTCATCTCCGGAAAATAAGCTGCCAGATTTTGTTGAGGGATTTTATACGGAACCACATAAAACTTCTCCGCCGTTCGCACAATGTCATCATAGTTGCTTTGCACATCGATGAGATCGAGTTTTTGCAATCCATGTTTTTCCATATCCAACGGATTCATAAAAACTACTCTCCGTTCATTATAAACACCACGATAACGATCATGCAAACCATAGATCGTTGTATTAAACTGATCATGCGACCTCATCGTCATCATCATGAACTGATCATCTCTTAGTTGATGATTAGGAAGATTACAAATAGTAAACTGTGCACGCCCTTCAGGCATGCCGGAAAACTGTCCTTCACGAACATCATTGGGTAAATAGAATCCTGAGCCTTCAATTCGCTGATTGTATTCATTGAAACCTTTGATGACACGGCTGATACAATCGCGCGTCTTTTCATAATCTGATCCAAGTTCCAGCCAGTTGACATTTACTTTGTTGCCAAGTGTTGCATGTGCGATATGACCGACGATCTCAGGCTCGCTCATCAGTTCATCAGATGCCGGGCGAAGATGCCCTTGTGAGGAATGTACCTTGCCCATGCTATTCTCGACACTCACTTTTCTTTCTTCACCATTCTTAACATCCTTTTCAGAACGACCTAATGTTGGAAGGATCAATGCAGTTTTGCCTGTCACAAGATGACTTCGATTGAGCTTTGTGCTGATCTGTACAGTGAGCTCACAATTGCGCATGGCCTGCATCGTATAATCTGTATCTGATGCAGCCGACACAAAATTCCCACCAAGAGCTATAAATATTTTTGCCCTGCCTTCGTGCATGGCTTGTATTGCATTCACAGTATCGAGCCCATTTGTTTCCGGTGCATCAAAACCAAATTCTTCTTTCAATGCCCGACTGAGGTGCGCAGAAGGATGATGCATGATGCCGACAGTCCGATCACCCTGAACATTACTGTGGCCACGAACAGGACAAGCTCCTGCACCTTCTTTTCCAATCGCACCTTTCAACAATAGCAGATTGACGCATTCCTTGATATTCTCCACACCATTCTTATGCTGCGTCAATCCCATCGCCCAGCAGATGATGATCCGTTTGGCCGGAACTAACATTTCAACAGCTTCATGGATCAGTTTTTCATCGACACCACATTGTTTTACAAGTTGGTCAAAATCATGTTTTTCTAAATCATCAATCAGGTCTTCAAAACCTTTCGTTTTCTCAGCAATAAAATCATGATCAAATACCTGACCTGAGATAGCATCTCGTTCTGCAAGCTTTTTCATGATTGCTTTCAGAAGGGCAACATCTTCGTTGACCTTAACCTGCAAAAAGATATCCGTGATCTTTGTTCCCGATGTGAAATAATCCGAAGGCCTTTGCGGATGAAAGAATCGTTTGAGTCCTGCTTCTTCCAACGGATTGATCGTGATGACTTTCCCGCCATTCAGTTTGCATTCCTGCAGCGCTGACAACATACGCGGATGATTTGTCCCGGGATTCTGTCCAATGACAATGATCACTTCTGCTTTAGGCAAATCTTCAAGAACCACAGATCCTTTTCCAATTCCAAGTGTCTGACCAAGAGCCACGCCTGTGCTCTCATGACACATATTCGAACAATCAGGCATGTTATTCGTACCGTAAGCTCTGGCAAACAGTCCCCAAAGAAATGCAGCCTCATTGCTCGACCTGCCTGATGTATAGAAGACAGCTTCATCAGGAGAATTGAGTTTATTCAGATGACCTGCAATAAGTTTAAAAGAATCATCCCAACTGATTGGTTCATAATAATCACTTCCATTGCGCAGGATCATGGGATGAGTGAGCCTCCCGCTTTTTCCGATCTCATAATCGGACCAGGTAAACATCTCAATGACTGAGTTCTGTGAAAAGAAATAAGGATCGACCCTTTTGTTTGTAGCCTCCTCTGCAACTGCCTTCGCTCCGTTTTCACAATATTCAGCAAATAATGACCTTTTGTCATCCGGATCCGGCCATGCACAGCCGGGGCAATCAAATCCTTTTTCCTGGTTGAGCATCGAAAGAGCCTTCAAAGCTTTGACAGGGCCCATTTCAGTAATCGCATGATCCAAAGCAACAGTCACCCCTTTCAAACCCGCAGCAAAATCAGCAGGCGGCGTGATCCTGATCTTCTTTTTCAACATTACCGCTTTCTTAACTTTTCCCAATTGATCTATTCGTTAAATGACTTGTTGATAAAAGTAGGTAAAGAGAAATAGATCGATTAAATTTATGGCCACACTCAGAAAGGGATATGAATAAAAAAGCAACATTGATTGCATTTACATGCGTTGGCATGTGCATCAGTCTGGTTGCGCATGAATTCTGGATCCAGCCTTCCCGCACAAAAGTCAAAGTAGGCGAGCGCGTATCCCTCTATACCATGGTGGGTGAAAACTTTACCGGAGAACTATGGAAGGGAAAAGGTAACAGGGTCAGCTCCTATCAGCACTATTACAAAGAAGAAGTCCAGGATCTCCTGTTGGCCATCGAGCCAGGTGAAGCCGTGGTCGATCTGCCTTTTTTCATTCCAACCAGGGAAGGGACCCACCTGCTCACATTTTCAACGAATAAAACATTCCTTGAAACAGAGGCTGCTGTATTCGAAAATTACCTCAAAGAGGATGGCCTGTTGGAAGCCTATGAATACCGCAATGCCAATGATGAGAAATTCAAGAAAGGCCGCGAGCGATATAGCCGCTGTGCCAAGCTTCTCATCCAGGCCGGACTTGAAACGGACCACACCTTTAAAAAGAAAACAGGACAGGAACTCGAGATCATACCGCAGAGCAATCCCTACGATGGTGCAGATGATAAAGGCATCACCTATAAAGTCTATTATAATGGCAATCCTTTGCCTGATGCCCTGGTTAAGTGGTGGCATAAGGAAGGAACATCAATCGAAAAAGATGAAACCTTCACCGATAATCGCGGCGAAGTCACTTTCCACTCCCTGGAGCCTGGTCTCTACATGATCAGTGTAGTCCACATGATCCGCCTCAACAATGATCCCGATGCTGAGTGGCAAAGCACATGGTCTACTTTAGTATTCGGAAACGACTTTTAGCTAACCTCAGCCTTAAGCTCATTTACGAATTACGAATTACGATTTACGAATGACGAATGACGAATTTCGCAGATTCGCTAATAATAAACCAGAGTTCTTGCATCCAGTTAACCAAATCGTCATTCATAAATCGTACTTCATCAATTGAATTTACCCCTTCGCTTCGCTAACTTCGGCCGCGTCCGAAGGCTCCGCATCTCCCCTGTGTTTCTTCGCCTAATCACGCCATTGGCGTGTGTTTGCTACGAAAACCCCGGGGCAATGATGATAATTGACGAGATATGTTTTTTACTATAATAATCGCATCCAACTCAAATAAAAATTATAAAATTCGTAATTCGTAATTCGTAATTCGTCATTTGAAATACATTACCCGCACCATCTGGATCCTCTCTGTTGTCAGCTTGCTAACTGACATGGCGAGTGATATGCTGTATCCTGTGATGCCCATCTATCTGAAGAGTATTGGTTTCAGTATCGTGTTGATAGGAATACTCGAAGGGCTTGCCGATGCGGTGACGGGATTGAGTAAAGGATATTTTGGACAATTATCGGATCGCACCGGAAGGCGTGCACCTTTTGTCACCGCCATTTCCTCGGGCACGATGGTCGAAGTTACGACCTTGCGCTGCGACCTCGATACCGATGGTCGCCGCGCCACGGTCGCCTTCACCGACGATTGGGCCGCCGACGCTGCGCGCCGCG
>JANMVA010000068.1:0-8197 GCA_031392195.1 Saprospiraceae bacterium
CCCATTTTATTGACCAGATATTTGACAATCGAAAGTCCGAGACCTGTGCCCTGATTGCCGGCTATCATTTTCTCATTCACTTGCTGGAAGCTGTCAAAAATAGCCGTGAGTTTGTCTGCAGGGATCCCAATACCGGTGTCGGTTATGGTAAACGTGCAATTTACATTTTGATGATCCCCGGGTTGCAGAGTGGTCAATAGTGTTATCGAGCCCTCATCAGTAAACTTAATTGCATTGTTGAGAAGATTAGACAGGATCTGAATCAATCTGACAGGGTCACCCAGTAATGAAATGGACAAATCGCCATGTTCTTCAAATGTGAGCCGGATTTTTTTCTCGTTAGCCAGGTGACTGAAAAGAATTTCCAATTGATGCAGGATAGCCTGAAGATTGAATGGCTTCTGCTCGATCGAATACGTACCACTTTCTATTTTCGACTGATCGAGGATGTCATTGACGATCCACAACAGGTTGTCGCATGACACGCTGATGGCTTTTGCATACTCCGCCTGTTTTGTGGTCAGTGGTGTCTGTAACAAAAGATTGTTGAGTCCCATGATCGCATTCATCGGTGTGCGGATCTCATGGCTCATATTGGAGAGAAACATCCTTTGATAAGTTGTTTGCTGCTGTGCCAGAATTTTCTCTTTCTTCATATTGGATGCTTTACGCCGCAGCGTAAAAAGCAAATACATCAATCCGCCTGCAAACAATGACATGACGGAATAGAAATAATATGTTTTGTAAAAAGGAGGGCTTATGACAATATGCAGAACCAATGGTTTTTTGGATGTCAGTCCATCCTCCGTCGTTGCGACAGCACGAAATACATACTTCCCATGTGACAGGTTCGTATAGGTGACAGAGCGATTATGTCCTGCTGCTATCCATTCCTTGTCAAAACCTTCTAATTGATATTCATAAGTTAATCCTTGCCGATGGATAAAATGCAGTGGAGCATAATGCAGTGTAAAGACTTTATCTAAATGGCTGAGTTCAATTTCCTGAATGTATTCAGCTTCCTGCGACAGTGTCTTCGGTTTATTTGCAATATCGATTCCGCTAAACCGGATTTCCGGGTATGTGGTATCGGTATAAAAAACATCCGGATCGATCAACAGGATCCCATTGTCGCCGCCAAATAGTAACTGACCATCCGATGATCTTGATCCGATGCCGATGACAAAACCAACAGGAGATCTGTATTGCCTGACCGAATCATTCTCTATGCGAGTCACAAGACTTTTTGCAACCGACCAGGCTGTCCCCTGATGATCCACACATAATCCACTGCTCCCGATGTCTGACCCATGAAAAGATTTAATCTTTTGACAATTATTCGAGGATAAATCATATTTGTAGATAGCTTCATGACTACCGATCCACAGGATATTTCTGTTGACGTCGATGCCATTGATCGTTCCTTCGATCGGTATTTGACAAATCAGTGTATCAACCATACCGCTCATGTATGCTATACGGCATATTTTTCCGGAGTTAATAAAAAACACATTTCCAAAAGAATCCTGTGTGAGGCGAACTACACTGTTTGAGGTCAATCCCATATTCATGGATGCTGGTTGGAAATGCTTCACTTCATTCTTTTTTTCATCAAACCTGAACAGCCCTGTTGATGTACAAATCCACAGCCGGTGATCCGTAAGGATATCTGAATAAATGAAATGCAGATTGTCCACATCAACTTTCTTTGCCTTGTCCAGCAGGGTCAGCTGGAGGTCATCATAATTATATTTATACAGGCCCACATCCCGAAACCCGAAGTATACATTTCCATGTCGATCCCCTGTGATCGAATTGATGTTTTTATAGCCTTGTGGAAAAAGAGGTAGTTGTATAAGCTCCCCGCCAGGATCATCTATATCGCGTTGATAATATAATCCGGCCATTGTGTTGCTCCAGATGCCACCTTTTGAATCCTTATATACACGTAGAATAAAATTGGCATAGTTGGCAAAACCATGTGCGTGTCGAATGAACCTGAAACGTTCAGTAGTGAGGTTGGTGACACTGATGCCATAAAACAATCCAAGCCAGATATTTTTTACCTGGTCGATGTATAAAGCATAAATGGAGTTTCCGCGAATACTGAGTTCGTCAAACGGAGAGTGCTGGTATTGTGCTTTACTTTGTTGAGATGATATGTCCCACAGCACTAATCCACCTTTCCCGGTCGCGATGGCCAATGTGTTTTTATCATATTCGCGTATTCTAAGCACACCATTCGCAAAGAGCTCTGTATTGAAAACCTCATATTCATTTGTTCCAGGCATGTAGCGGGCAAAACCGCTTTTATATGCAAGCCATATCCGGTCATGGCTATCAATAAAAAGATCTCTTCCTTCAAATGGCGGAAATTTGTTTGAAGGAGGCAGATCTTTCACAAATTGTAAAACCTCTTTTTCCGGATCAATTTTAAAAATACCGGAAACACCTGTTGCCCAGATATCACCTTGCTGATCCATGGCAAGCGCTCCGGAATGCCGGGCTACACCGAACTGCTCATTGAAGTAGTGATGAAATTCATGTGTGGCCGGATTGAATTTATCCAGTCCCTTATCATGAGCGATCCAGATAAAACCTTCGCGGTCCTCTATCATTGCACGTGTCAGATTGTGACCAAGACTTTTCGGATTCAATGGGTCGTGAACAAATCTGGTCGCCTTTGCTGTGCGTCTGTCCCATCGATTGAATCCATTAGGTGTCACTACCCAGCATCGACCTTCATGATCCTGGTAAAAAGCATTGATGTAATTAGAGGTCAGTGTGGTACTGTCTCCTTCGCGGTGATAATAGTTAGTAAACGTAAATCCATCATACTTGGAAAGTCCGCCCATCGTCGAAAACCACATGTACCCATCCGAATCCTGAGTGACATCAAAAATATGGTTCTGAGAAAGGCCATCTTCTGCACTGAGATATTCAAAAATGGCCGTGGGGGATTGACCCTTCAGTTGAAATGTCACCAGAAAGAACAGAATGCTCAGAACGAAGATGGGTTGGGGTGAATTCAAATCATTTGAATCGTTTATAAAATTGACCCGAAACTCAAATCAGTCAGCCTAAACGCTGAATCGCGATTTGTCTTTACAAAAATGATCAAATCCATGTTGTCAGACCATTAATAAAAGTCCAACAAGGATAAAAAAGTATAAAGGACCAGCTCCGGGGAAGAATATTACTGCAGGAATGGATTGAACATTTTTTCATACCCGATGGTCGTTTTCGGACCGTGGCCTGGATAGGCTGTGATATCATCAGGCAGTGTCAATAATTGAGTGCGGATACTATTGATCAATGTATCATAATCTCCGCCTGGCAGATCAGTACGACCAATGCTTTCATAAAACAAGGCATCCCCACTCACGACCCACTTATCGTCTACGCTGTAAAGACATATGCTCGCCGGAGAATGGCCGGGAACAAATAATACTTTCAGGCTATGGCCATCCAGCATTATCTCTTCTCCTTCCTCAATAAAACTTTCCGGTGCAGGAGATTTTTCATAGGGTATGCCATACATGCCGGCAACCACAGTTCCTGCCTCCAATACAGGAAGTTCTCCTTTGTGTATTTCCAGCTTCAGATTATACTCTTTTGCTACAAATGCATTCCCCAGAATATGGTCGATGTGACAATGCGTGTTGATGAGGCGGATAGGGTGCAGATTGTGATCCGATAAGAATTGTTTCAGTACACCTCGCTCACCTTCATCAAAGCAGCCCGGGTCGATGATGATACACTCACCGCTTTGGGCAGCGATGATGTATGTGTTTTCTTCGAAAGGATTGAAGGTGATGGAATGGACAGTCAAATTCACTTTAGATGAGTTTTACTATGTTGAAGACATTCTGTGATCAGATTAGTTCAATAAGCTATTCACGTAATCTTTTATCAATCAATATGTTCTCAGAGGATATCAGCCTGACCTTTTTAAAATCAGGATGCCTCGGATTGATCAGAATATTGCTCTCCAGGTTAACGATGGCCGAAGGAATTCTCAATGCCAGGTATTTGTGTTCGCTCACAAATCGATCACCGATTAATTTTAATGTATCCGGAGCAAGGTATAGATTCCACCCTGATGGCAATTCAGAAATATTCAGTTCGTCAATGCTGTCATCAGGTATGTTGATCTGCGCAATACAATATTCGTCAGTTGGAATGACGGACAAATGCACTACTGTTTCCAGCATGGCAAGTGAGGGTGTCATGGAGGCATACACTATATATGTGCCTTTCGAATTCCACCGCCCGCCGTACATGGCTGCCCCCATACCTGAGAGATCCCGGTTATACATACAGGGGGAAATCCGGTAAACGATCATCAGGAATAAACTCCGTGCTCGATACGTCCAAGCTCATCCAGCAATATCCTGATACCGATGGAGGTGTCTAAAAACTCTTTGGGCTTTTTATTACCGAGGGCAAGAAGCTTTTGGTCCATCCACTCAGAGAATTGTCCGATTTCGCCTAATACTTCTTCGCCTTTGCTGTACAATTTCGCCAGCTCAATGATCCTTTCGGTTTGCTCAGGATTCAATATTTCGCGTGGGGCGCGTCTTTGCAGTGTTCTTTTGGAAACATGGAGGATGTGGGCCATTTCAGTTTCGCTCAGGCCAATTTTCTGCATGAGGTGATCAATGGCCTTTTTCGGAATGCCTTTTCGGATGACTTCGATAAAATAAGTTTCATCCTTGCGCTCGAATGCAAATTTCCTGAGGTCCATGCCCATAAAATCAATCACCTTTTCCTTTTCACGATAGGCATAGGATGCCTGCGCTTCTGCAACAGTCTGAGATGCTTCGGGACCAGAGGCAAGGGTGCGTGGCTTTGCCTTCCTGGTGCTGATTTGTTTGGTTACTTTCTTGGTGGTCATCCGAGAATGTCATTTGTCCCAAATATAATGACATTTGTCCGCATTTTAAAAACTAAATAATTCTTGCTATTTTGGAAGTTCATAAATCCACGATTTTGATACGATCCCTTTTCCTCCTCTTGTTCGGATGTATATTCTCGCCATTTATTTCTGCTCAATCGACAGATGCCATTATTCAGCATATCGACTTACATGCTAATGAATATGGCGAAGTTGCACAACAGATTTGGGAATTTGCAGAGCTTGGCTACCAGGAAGAAAAAAGTTCTTCCCTGCTTCAGTCCACCTTAATTGATGCTGGATTTCGCATCGCTCCGGGTATTGCCGGTATGCCAACTGCGTTTATGGCGGAATCGGGAAGCGGAGAGCCTGTCATAACGATCCTCGGTGAATTCGATGCACTTCCCGGACTATCACAGGTTGCTGCGCCTGAACAAAAAGCAATTGTCGAAGGGGCGCCCGGTCATGCGTGCGGACATCATCTATTTGGTGTGGGATCTGCTGCTGCGGCGATTGCTGTTGCTGAGTGGTTGAAACATACGAATACAACCGGTACTATTCGATATTATGGAACACCAGCAGAAGAAGGTGGTGGTGGTAAAGTATATTTTGTCAAAGAAGGATTGTTTGATGATGTTGATGCTGTGCTTCACTGGCATCCTGCCAGCCTCAATAGTGCTGATGCTGCATCTTCTCTTGCCAATAAGTCTGCTAAGTTTAGATTCTACGGTGTTGCGGCGCATGCCAGTGGGGCTCCACAGTTTGGTCGCTCGGCACTGGATGGTGTGGAGGCGATGAATCATATGGTCAACATGATGCGTGAACATGTCACGAGTGACTCACGCATACATTACGTGATCACAGAAGGGGGCGATGCACCGAATGTAGTGCCTGCATTTGCCGAAGTGTTTTATTACTGCCGCAATCCGGAAATGGACATCGTGCGGCAAAACTTTGAATGGATTGTCAAAGCCGCAGAAGGTGCTGCACTCGGCACACAGACGAGAATGGATTACGAAGTCATTCATGGATTATATAATGTGCAACCGAATGAAACACTTGCGAAAGTGATGAATAAAAATCTCAACCTCGTCGGCGGATATGTGCTTACTGAAGAAGAGAGAGTTTTTGCTCAAAGAATCCAGGCAACACTTCCTGCACCTGCCAATCTCGAGAATACCAATATGGTCATGCCCTACAAGGTGGAAGAAAAAGGAACGGGCGGATCCACGGATGTAGGTGATGTGAGTTGGGTGGTGCCTACGACAGGTATGCGTGCTGCTACGTTCGTTCCCGGCACGACGAGTCATTCGTGGCAGGCAGTTGCTGCAGGTGGCACATCCATCGGAACGAAAGGGATGATTGTCGCTGCGAAGACGATGGCGTTGACAGCGATTGATCTTTTTACCAATCCTTCTATTATCAATACTGCTAAAGAAGAACTACTTCGGCGCAGAGGAAAAGATTTTGAATACAAATCGCTGGTGGGTGATCGGGAACCTCCATTAGATTACCGGAACTAAGTTGGTTGGTGGATTGTAGAAATTGGGCTGGTATTAGTGATCAGTTAATAGCGGGCGAAAATGAATCAGCATTAATCAGCGAAATCAGCGGCTTACTTTATTAAAAAAATCACTTTTCACCCTGTAATCGGTTTTCGTTTTTTTGCACAAGATCTTTTACAATTGTCTGAAGTTCGATTAATTGTTTTTCATTTTGAGTCAGTCGAAGATCTTGTGCAGCGCGAAGTGCTTCATTTTCTTTTTTCAATTCATCAATCATTTTTTGTTGTTCCTGCATGGCTTTCACCATCGGCATGATAAAGTCAGTGTAGCGTAGCGAGTAAACTTCCTTGCTATTACGCGGCACATCAATGCCGGGAAAATCAAAACTGCTTTCCTGCGCAGCTTTCTCAACATCTTGTGCCAGAAATCCGATGAACTTGATTTTCTCCGTTTCGCTGTGATCAATTTTATTCGCTAATGAATCCGGTGTTCCCCAAATGTGATGAAGTTCTGTTGGCTTCACATTGTAGGTAACTGGCTTGAGTTTTAGGATAAAATCCAGGCCAGCAACATTTTCTTCAATGTTCGATTTGTAACGAGCGTCGGAGTAAGCAGTGATCCCTGTTACCTGAGCTCTTATCTCGCTGATGGCGGTATTTCCAAGACATAGCTGATTATCGCCAGTGCATTGGGCTGAAAAAACACCATATCCGATTGTGGTTACATTTGTGCGATCAACATTGAGTGTAGAATTAGCCCCAAGGAATGTACAGGATTGGAACTCAGCGGAGGCATTACCGTAACCTGTATGGTACCCAATAGCCGTATTACCATTCCCTTGCCAATTGAAAAAAAGAGATAACGCTCCACAAGCTGTATTTTCCTGTCCGGTTTCATTATTACCAAGTGCCCGGTAGCCGGTAGCAGTATTATAAAGCCCGTCCGTGTTTACTAAAAGAGATTTCGTTCCAATAGCAGTATTAAAATTTCCAATGGTGTTGTTGGAAAGAGCATTCACACCCATAGCAGTATTATTATGTCCTTGGAAATTTGCTATCATCGCCTCATATCCATTAGCAGTATTGTAGCTTCCATAGATGTTGGTCTTAAGGGCTGACTTTCCTGTGGCTGTATTGAATGATCCTATTTCGTTGAGGCTAAGTGCAGATTCGCCGGTTGCTGTGTTCGATTCCCCTGAGGTATTGTTATGGAGGGCATCCACTCCCATTGCAGTATTGTCTTCACCTGAAGTGTTTTGCATAAGCGATTGGAATCCAACTGCAGTGTTTTTATTTCCTGTATTCGAAGCAGGATTGGTTGATCCTCGTAATGATTCATATCCAACAGCGACATTTTTATTTTCATATAATCCACCCGTATTTTTAGCATAATACATTGCCTTATATCCAATCGCTGTTGAATTATTTCCGAATACATTAGAAAAAAAGGCTTCGAAGCCTATTGCAGTGTTTGAAGAACCAAGTGTATTAAAAAGGGCATCTTTCCCAATCGCTGTGTTTGAAGATCCGCTACCACTTGACCAAAGTGCACCATCTCCAATCCCGGTATTATATGAGCCAGTGATGTTACTTCTGAGTGCAGAGGTTCCATAAGCGGTATTTGAGTTTCCCGATTGATTATAATACAATGAATTAACTCCGGTAGCGGTGTTGAAATCTCCAGATGTGTTTTGATGAAGTGCATCTGCCCCAAAGGCCGAGTTATAGAATCCTTCTTCATTAGAAAGAAGAGCATTTATCCCGCATCCCGTATTAGAGTATCCGCTTGTGTTTGC
>JANMVA010000104.1:0-5333 GCA_031392195.1 Saprospiraceae bacterium
TGGTAAAGTAAATCAGAGCCTACTTCCAAACTTTAAAGAGTTTCTGAACAACGAAGCTTTCAAGAAGGAAGAAGAATATATGCGTATGCTGCTCCTGTTTGGCCGGTATTTTCCACATGATGGTCATGAAGATTGGATCAAAGGATTGTTCAATGATGCGCGTGTGAATTTCCCGAACTTCAACGAAAAGTATTTCGAGTATCTGTTAGAAATAGAAGAGAAGGGACTGCCGCTGGACAAGCATTCAGATATGGGTGTATATAACCTGCTGGACCAATCGATTGAAGATGATCTGCTCCGGTATTCGGTTTTGATCAACGAGATCCATCAGAAAGGTTACGTGCATGAAGATGCCATTGAAGCCACCCGCAACTTCTACGAAAATCATGAAGGTCTATCCGATATCAATGAATCCTTACGTCATACGATCTTTGGACACTTTGAAACACTGATTGCAAATCTTCCGGTTGAAGATTATAAAACTTTTACCGGACAGGATCATCGCAAATCAGAAGAAGATGCCGCACGTGATGACAGCATGTCCAAGTTCATGAAGTTGTACATGGACATCTTTGCCAACCAGGAATTCAATCTTCGTCTGCGTGACCTTAGCATGGTATTTCTTCAAAAATGCATGAAAGCATTTACGGATAAACGCAGCACGCAATACCAGGAAGTAAAGCATTTCGTGATGGATAAATTTCCGGATTGGGGATTTATGAAAGAAAAAGAAGTCGTCGAGCTATTTAAGACAAGGCGCAAGCGCAAGCCTACTAAAGCCTGAGAGGATTGATTTTATACATTATCATTTCTATCCTTAATTTAGAGTGTGCATTCAGAAAAGGTACCTTACTTTATTCTTGACCTTCTCCAACAGGTTCCTTCTGTCTATGTGCCGGGCTTAGGCCGTTTCGATGCTATTTTTCATCCGGCTGTCATTGACATCCCCGGCGCTAAGATCAAACCTCCTTATTTCGAAGGTACATTTTCAGATTCCGATGGTGATGCATTTGATCTATTGCCGGAATACATCCGTTATGTGACCGGAATCTCCTCTGAAGAAGCAATTGGTCATATCACTGATTTCGTTCGCGTCGTTCATCAGCAAATTGAATCTGATGCTTCATATGCCATTGATAAGTTCGGTTCTTTTTCAAAATCAAATGGCTCGATCATTCATTTTACACCGGATTGGGATGCTTTCAATCTTTCCTTCAGAGGCCTGGAGGAAATTGATCTGAATCCTCCGGTAGAGGTGCCTGAACAACCCATCGAATTTTTTGCTCCACCTGAGAGTAAGAATAGAGAATACATCCCACCTGTAATCGAAAAGACGATTCCTGCCGAAACAAATTGGGTTGCAGAAAATATGATTGAGAGGCCGGAAGAAACAACACCTGTTGCATCGGTACCATCTCACCCGATTTCAGATTCTACATCCAGACTATGGTGGGGAATACTGGCTATTGCCTTGATCCTGATTACCATCTTATGCGCTTACCTGGCGTGGGACATCATCAGCAATCGTAAAAAATTGAAATCACTAAACCAGATCACGCAGGTAACGGTTGATCCCGGTACAATGGATGATGTTCCTTCTGTCGTCGATACCACATATGTGCCTGTCGAAGAACCAGCTGAAGAGCCTCCTGTAGAAGAGCCTAAGGAAACTGTTGAGACAATCACAACACCTCCTCCCACTTCTACTATTGCCAATCCATGCTTTATTGTCGTCGGTGCTTTTTCAAATCCTGACAATGTCACCAGGATGGATGAACGATTGAAAGGTATGGGTTATGAGGTGGAACAAATCAAGGGAGGCTCACTGACTAAAGTGGCGATCAAAACTTCATGCGATAAATCCAACCTGCAAAAAGTATTAGGTGATGCCAGATCATCTGTCAATCCTGAAGCCTGGATCTATTGATGAAAGAAGTCGAATTCAAAATGGCACCCGAGGATATCGGTGATCTGTCATTTTTAAAAGATGAGGTGGCTAAAGCTGCCAAAATTCAGCCGAAAGAAATATTTGAATACAGGCTCGTACGTCGTTCGATAGATGCACGTTACCGTCCTCCTGTTTTTCTGGTCAAAGCCGAAGTTTACACCAATGAACCTTTACCTCCGGTGATCAGAGAACTGGATGATTTGCCGGATGTAAGTTCTGCATCAGAAGTGCATATCATTGGTGCCGGGCCTGCCGGGTATTTTGCAGCGATTGAGTGTATCAAGGCAGGATTAAAACCAATTATCCTTGAACGAGGCAAAGATGTGCAGTCCAGGCGACGGGATTTGAAAGAGATTCAGCAGAACAGTCTGGTCAATCCGCATTCGAACTATTGCTTTGGAGAAGGAGGAGCAGGCACTTATTCTGATGGCAAACTTTACACGAGGTCCGGTAAGCGAGGCAGTATAGATTCCGTCCTGCGTATCCTGGTTGAATGTGGTGCTGATCCCGATATTCTTGTCGATTCACATCCGCACATTGGATCGAATAAGCTGCCGCAAATAATAGCTCAGATGCGCATTACCATCGAAGAGCATGGTGGGAAGATATTGTTCAATACATGGGTGACGGATTTGATCATTGATGATTCATCTCCGCGAAGGATCACAGCGGTTGAAATCAACAGCAATGAAAAAATCCCTGTTCAGTCAGTCATCCTGGCAACAGGTCACAGTGCAAGAGACATTTTTCAGTTGTTAAAAGACAGGCACGTAGCCATCGAAGCAAAACCATTTGCATTGGGTGTGCGTGTCGAACATGCTCAATCATTTATTGATGAATGTCAGTATGGTAGTCCTGACCGGAGTGAGTTTTTGCCTGCTGCGAGTTATGCCTTGAGCAGCAATTACAAAGAGCGTGGTGTTTTTTCATTTTGCATGTGTCCGGGAGGATTGATCGTGCCGGCTGCTACATCACCGGGAGAGATCGTGGTCAATGGAATGTCTTTGTCACGCAGGGACAGTGCCTATGCAAATTCGGGTGTAGTCACGTCGGTGGAGTTAGACGATATGGCAGAATACAAAAGTCATGGCCCCTTGATGGGTGTAGAATTTCAGAAGTCAGTTGAGCAGTCGATGTTTCGCGCAGGGAATGGATCACAGGCTGCACCTGCACAGCGGTTGACTGATTTTATAAAAGGAAGAGTGTCGGAGCATTTACCGGTGTCAAGTTATATACCCGGTTTATTTCCTGCGCCTTTGCATGAATTGTTGCCCTCCTGGATTTATGAAAGGTTGAAGTTCGGGATTACCGGATTTGATCATAAGATGAAGGGTTATATCTATCCGGATGCAGTGGTGGTGGCGACGGAGAGCAGGACATCCAGTCCGGTCCGGATACCGCGTCATGCGGACTCCGGGATGCATATTGAGGTTGAGGGATTGTTTCCTTGCGGAGAAGGTGCCGGGTATGCCGGTGGGATCGTATCAGCAGCGATGGATGGGCAAAGCTCAGCCAGGCATGTGGCCCGCTGGATTAAAGAAAAGTATGTTTAATTTCAGGTTATGTATCATGTATTTGATTTAGTCGGACGCCTTTTATTGAGCGCCATTTTCATTTTCGAAGCAATTGATTCGATCATGTATGCCGAGCAGACGAAAACAACCATGGCGGATTATGGTATCCTCTGGAAGCCCGATCTGCTATTGTATATGTCGATCGTCATGTTGCTCATCGGAGCGTTGATGCTGCTGATCGGTTACCGGGTCAAGTTTGGTGTATGGCTTTTATTGTTGTATTGGATCCCGGTGACATGTATCGTGTATTCTTTCTGGAATGATCCTGTGGAGATCAGGAGGTTGAATGCTATTGCGTTTATGCGCAATATTGCCATTGCCGGTGGATTATTAATTGTTGCCTCCCATGGAGCCGGTAAGTATAGTATTAAACGATTGATGCAGGTCAGTAAGATCCCACCGAGAGAGAGTTGAATGCAGCGATAGTCGTTTGGCATATATCCCAACCCAGGTATAACTTCCATCGTTATGGTTTTTTATGAGAATGAAACAGCTATTGGACTAGCTATTGCCAGCATACCGGCATTGGGAGCACTTTACTTTTTTTTCATCAGGGAAAATAAGTCGATCGCTGTTTGGCTGTTATTGATCTCTGCCTTTTGCCTGCGACTACTAATGGCTTCATTAGACCCGTATCTACACGAATGGGATGAAAGGTTTCATGCGCTGGTGGCGAAGAATATGACTCTTGATCCGTTTAAGCCCATGCTCTTCACCAAACACATTATGGCATTCAATCCCCAGGATTGGGCATACACGGATATTTGGGTTCACAAACAACCCTTGTTCCTATGGCAGATGGCCATATCGATTAAGCTTTTTGGTGTTAGTACACTCGCAGTCCGGCTCCCTTCTATCATCATGGGGACGATCATGGTTTGGTTGATATATGACATCGGACGTCGCTGGGTAAAGAATGATACTGTTGCATTTATGGGTGCATTTCTGGCTGCCTTCGCATATTATGCATTAGAACTTATTTCGGGATGGTTGAGTCTTGAGCACAATGACCTTGCTTTTACATTTTACATGACCTGTTGTTTTTGGGCGTTCACGAAATACCTTGATTCTGATCATAAAATGAAATGGGCGGTGCTTATTGGTGTATTTGCCGGATGTGCCATTTTAAATAAATGGTTGGTCGGCCTCCTGATCTTTGGTGGTTGGGGTTTATATGTGCTCCTTTCGAAGGATAGAGCGAATCTTAAAAATTATCTGCACATCATTTTAAGTGTTGTTGTCGCATGTATTGTTTTTCTTCCCTGGCAACTTTACATTTTAAAAGAGTTTCCGCTCCAGAGTGCAATTGCTTTTGAGTATAACCGCAAGCACATGACAGAGGCATTAGGACATCCGGGCAATGTTTTTTTTCACCTCAAATTTTTGACCAGTGCCTATCATTTTTTATTGATCATATTTCTTGCAATTGGAATGGTCCGGATTTTTTATCAAAAAAACACTGACAGGAATCTCACTATTTCTTTTGTTGCCATGATAGCGGTTGTGTTTGGCTTTTTCAGCATTTTCGTTAAAACTAAGATGCCTGCATTCGTTTATCCGGTGTCCTCCATCATTCTGATTTTAATGGCTTACGGGCTGTATTATGCTGCAACGTATTTGTTCAATTATCTGATAATTGCTACTCAACACAGAAATAAGCTTTTTCTGGCCGTGACGCTTCTGGGAGGTCTCTGGTCTTTAAAGTCCGGGCAAATTGCCAGTGATCGTTCGATTGGAAATCAGGCAAGAAACAACAAAGTGCATAACACGAAAGTATTTCAAAACCTTGGCCTGTTTAAACCTGGGCCTGA
>JANMVA010000133.1:0-8557 GCA_031392195.1 Saprospiraceae bacterium
ACCGTGACAAATTGACCGAGAAGGGCTTTGCGCCCGTCTTTGAATGCATACTTCAGTGAATTACTGATCAGCTCATTGATGATGAGTGCTAAAGGGATCACGGTATCCACGTCGAGGTGCGGAATATCGATTTGCTTATAAATGCTGATCCTGTCCTTTTCAATATTGTAGGAATCGATGAGGTGACTTACCAGTTTATCCAGATATTCCTGGACACTGACACCGAGAAGATTTTCATTTTGATAGAGATTTTGGTGGATCATGGCCATGGATTGAACCCGGTTCTGACTTTCTTTCAATGCCTCCTGGGTTGTAGTGTCTTCCACTGATTTTCCGTGCAGGTACAATAGCGCGGAAATCATCTGAAGATTATTCTTGACGCGGTGATGTATTTCTCTCATCAGAATATCTTTTTCCCGAAGTGCTTTGGAAATAATTTCATTTTTACCTGCCAGCTCTTTATTTGACTTTGACTTCAGCCGCAATAAGTAATAAAGGGCGATTGCAAAAATGATACAGGATAAAGCTACCAGACCATACACGAGTTGTTGTCTTCGGGCACGTTCGATGCGAAGTGATTTGAGTTCGTTCTGTGAATTGAGCAATGAAATTTCCTGATCTTTTTCTTTCACTTCATATTCCGTGATCAGTTGAGTGATCCGTTCGTCCTTTTCCTGGTTGAGCATTGAATCCTGTGTAGCCTTAAATGTTTTAAAAGAAGCAAGGGCTTGTTCATAATTCCCCTCTTTCTCAAAAATGGAGCTTTCGGTCTCGTAGTTATTGGAGAGCTGGTAATGAAAACTGTTTTCCTTTCTTAAATTTTTTGACAGCTCATTGTAATATTTTGCATCAGATAATTTATTTAATGCGAGAAAGGATCTGGCCAGCGATCCATATACATTGCTCAAAACATCGACGGTGTGATAATCCTTGTATTTCTGCAGATACTCAAATTCCATTTCGATGGACTTCTTATAATCTTTAAGGAACCGGTACCCTTCCGCCATATTGGAAATGATGACGGCGATGGTTGAAGAATCATTTAAGGCTTCATATAATTTTCGGGCGCGGATGAAATGTTCAATGGATTCTTCATTGCGCTCTGCGACATTCAGTTGAATGCCGATGTTGTTTAGCGCATTCGCCATCCAGAGTGTATCCCTGAGCAGTGTAAAATGATTCAGTGCTTTTTGATAGTAGGCAATGGATTGATCAGGCTCTTTTCGATATTCATACGCCGCACCGATATTATTATTCATCATGCCGATAAAAAAAGTATCATTAATCGCAGTGAAATAGGGGAGTGCCAGCAGATAATATTCTACAGCCTGCCGGTGATTGCCTGTGAAATAATAATACATGCCCAGGAAATTCTTTCCCTTGCCCATTCGCAGTGTGTCGTTCGAGAGTTGGGCGATGGAATCGTAAGCCTTTGCTTGTGCATAAAAATGGTTGGTGCCTGAAGAGACTTCTTTGCGGATGAGGCTTTGCAACGAATCAAGTACAGGCTGGTGTTGAGCCCGCACCTTGTTGGCAAACATCAAAAAAAATAACCCGGCAAACAGCATGTAAGGTGATTTAAAAATGCTCGTCATCGATCTGCTGAGATTGGTTTGTATCATGTTACAAATTACCTTTCTTCAGCATTATATTCTCACGTCGGCCTCCATCTGAATTCCGGATCAAGTTGGTGCATTCAAATCTGATACGTTTCATCCTTTCAGGTGATTGTGTTGTTGTTTTTTGAAATTTTAAAGTAGGACTATCTTGCGGTCGATATGGATGATTGGCAACTGGATTTCGAATTTTTGCGTGTCAGGCATTGGGTGAAGGATCGGTTTGACCGGAGAGAACTCCCGGACCTCAATGCCATCCTCTATCTCATTGGTATGCAGGAGCTGGGGCGGCCTCAACAGAAATATTCAAAGGAGGAGAAGCAGGACCTTATGCATATTGCTGTCTGTCATTTGCTGGCTGAGGATGGTTATTTCGAATTTGAGGGGATGGATGCAGATGGATGGCCGCATTGGAAGCCGCTTATTCCCATCGATATCAAGGGTTTAGGTCCCCAGGAGTCATTGTTGCGCCGAAAAGTAATAGAGTATTTTGCACCTTTGCTGTCCAATCAGGAAAAATGATGAAGCTTTCAGGAAGATTTTTGATCCTTTCGATCATTGCGATCTTGTCAATAGGATTGACATCATGCAAAGAGAAAATGCACAAGGCATTGATTTCTACCGAGTACGGAGAAATCACCATATTGCTATACAACAGTACGCCCAAGCACCGGGATAACTTTATCAAGCTGGTGAAAGATGGATTCTATGATGACCTTCTTTTTCACCGGGTGATCAATCAGTTTATGATCCAGGGTGGAGATCCCGATTCTAAAACAGCTGCACCAGGTGTTCCCTTAGGCGCGGGAGGACCAGGTTATGAAATCGATGCTGAAATTGGTGCTCCCCATTTACGCGGAGCATTGGCTGCTGCCCGGACACCCAATCCGGAAAAGAAATCTTCAGGCTCACAGTTTTATATCGTGACGGGCAAAAAGCAAAATGACCCTGAACTCAAGTACTACGAAAAGCAACGCGGGATCACTTATAACGAAGTCCAGCGTAAAATTTACATGGAAGAAGGTGGCTATCCGAGCCTCGATATGGAATACACTGTTTTCGGTGAAGTTCTATCCGGCATGGAAGTCGTCGAGAAGATCAGTCAGCTGGAGAAAGACCAGGGCGACAGACCGGTGAAAGATGTGCGAATGAAAATTAAAATGATCTAATTAATGAATTGCTATTTGAAATTATACAGCGCGCTGTTGTGCATGATCATCATCGGTTCTTGTGCAACACCAATTGCCCGCTTCTCCATAAATGCGGAACATAAAGAAGCACCCGCTACGGTCGAATTTATCAACCAGTCACAAGATGCTGAATCCTACCTTTGGAATTTTGGAGACGGTACTGAATCAACCGAAGAAACTGTGACACATAAGTACCGCCAATCAGGTCAATATGTAGTCAGTCTCAAAGCAATCAAAGGAAAGAAATCAAATACAATGACCCAGCCACTTACCATCGATCCATCACCTAAATGTCTTGTTGAAATCACAACCGAGTTTGGTGTGATGGTCGCCGAGCTATATGATGTCACACCTCAGCATCGCGATAACTTTATGAAGCTTGCAGAAGAAGGTTATTTCAATGATCTGTTATTTCACCGGGTGATCGATGGATTTATGATCCAGGGTGGTGATCCGGGATCTAAAAATGCTGCTCCGGGTGTACCCTTAGGTGGTGGCGGTCCGGGCTATCAGGTGCCTGCAGAATTTGTAGATACGCTTGTTCATATCAAAGGCGCCATTGCAGCTGCACGAACAGGCGATAATGTCAATCCCGAAAAGAAATCATCCGGTTCGCAGTTCTATATTGTTCATGGTGATGAGGTGGATGCAAAGATGCTTGACAATCTCGAAAAGCGGAAAGGAATCACCTATTCAGCAGAGAATCGCAAAGCATACCTGGAGAATGGTGGTGCACCATTCCTTGATCACGATTACACTGTATTCGGAAAAGTCATCAAAGGACTTGAGGTAATCGATGCCATTGCGAAAGCGGAGAAAGACGGAAGGGACAGACCGAAGAAGGATGTGAAGATGACTGTCAAAGTTATCCGTTGATCAACTTGAAATCGCTCGCTCTCGGGATCGACATTGGTGGTTCCGGCATCAAAGCCGGTCTGGTCGATATGGAAGTAGGCGCGATGATCGGTGAGCGTATCAAAATCGATACACCCCAACCTTCAACACCTGATGCGGTTGCTGCCACTATAAAAGAATTGTTGAACCTCATTGATTTTAAAGGTGATAAGATTGGATGTGGTTTTCCTGCTATTGTGTTGGATGGAGTTGCTTATAGTGCAGCGAATATTGATAAAAGCTGGATTGGTGTCAATGTGGAAAAACTGCTGAATTCATACACAGGCCACAACTACACAGTGATCAATGATGCCGATGCTGCGGGTGTTGCGGAGCGTATGTTTGGACGCATCAACCAGGTCAAAGGCACAGTTTTGTTACTGACACTCGGAACAGGAATAGGTTCTGCACTTTTTTATAATGGTATCCTGATCCCGAATACAGAATTCGGTCATCTCAAGTATAAAGATTCGATTGCCGAAGACTGGGTTAGCAATCGCGCGCGAAAAGACCGTCAGCTACAATATGATGACTGGGCGATTGAGCTTGCAGAGTTCCTCGAACATCTCACCTTACTTCTTTCTCCAAGATTATTTGTGCTAGGTGGTGGCATCAGCTTCAAGTTTGATGAATACTCACACCACTTCAGCCACCTGCGTGTTCCGGTAGTTAATGCATCTGCATTTAATGATGCTGGTATCATCGGTGCTGCTGTAGCAGCGTATCCTGAGTTGATGGAACCGTTTTCCTAATGACGAATTACGAATGACGAATGACGAATGACGAATGATGAATTTTTGCTACGGAACTATCCGTTGCAAGGAGTTTTCTCCGCAGCAATGGTTGGAATCTTCCTGTTTGTTGGAGATAACTCCCGCAAATAGTATTATCCTCTTTCCATTGCATTATATTTTTCGCGTCAATCTAAATCCAAAATCTAAAATCAAAAATTCTATTTCGGTATCCGTATCTCATAATTCTTCCCTGCCACCTTCTTGAGTGAAGCTCCGATCAGCCACGGGTTATAGACTTTCAATAATCTATATGTGGTTTCATTTTTTTGTGCAAGCTCACTTAAGCTCGCAATTGGTTGTGTAACATTGATCGTGGTGTATTGATCCATTTGGGGATAGAGATCATCTTCATCCACACGAAATCCATAATGCTCCGGATTTGACATGATCTCTTTGATCGCGATGATGCGGAATATATAGCGTGATGTCTCGTCATTGAGATTGAGGTCATAATAATTATTGCTTTTCTGATCACGGATGCGCGTGGCGAGAGCTGTCTCTCCCATATTGTATGCTGCTGCGGCCATTGTCCATGTTCCAAATCTTCCTTTGAGATACAGCATGAATCTGCAGGCAGCTTCAGTTGATTTTTCAACATGATAGCGCTCGTCTACTTCGTCATTGATCTCCAGGCCATAAGCCCGTCCTACGGATTCAATAAATTGCCATAAGCCTTTGGCACCTGCACTGGATGTGGCCATGCGAAGGCTGCTTTCGGCAACGCATAAATATTTCATATCAGCCGGAAGGCCATATTTTTCGATGATGGGTTCAATGATGGGAAAATAACGATTGGCCGTTTTGATGTGCAGCACGGTGGTTGCATGCATGTATGAATTGACTGTGAGTTCCCGATCCAGTCGTTCAATGGGATCGAAGTTGTCTCGCGGAATGGGTTCTCCGGCGAAATCAAATTCTTTGTCGAGATCAAATCCGGTGATGTATTGACGATTTGTCACCGAATCAATTTCAACAGGTGTGGACGACGGATCTTCTCCATTAAAAGAGCTGAAGATGACCAGGCTCAGGAAACCTGCCAGGAGGGTCGTGTAAATGAGCATATTCTTTTGCATACCATTAATTTATTCAATGATGATTAGCTGGAAATAAGGCGGGGAATAGAATTCCGGAATCTTTATATCCTCCCTCAATTCAATTAAAACAGAACAACAAAAACTAAGGTCGGTTTCTTTTAAATAAATGGGGTGGGGTGGGATGAGCTTTTACAGGCTATGGTCTGACTGTATTAGCTTAGCCGAAGATAATGAAACGACAATTAAACCAGCACATTGCACGGGCGGCCGGGGTTTCGGCTTCCGCAAAAAGCTTTGGGTTCTGGGCCGGGCCTTTGATTTTTCTATGTATTTATTTTTTCCTGCATCCGCAAAGCATGCCACCTCAGGCAGTCACTGTATTTGCAATTACGGCCTGGATTGCTATCTGGTGGGTGACTGAAGCTATTCCGCTGCCGGCTACATCGCTGCTGCCCATTATCCTTTTTCCATTGATGGGTATTCTCCCACTGGGAGCGACGACAGAGTCTTATGGCCAACCCATTGTGTTTTTATACATCGGCGGATTTTTAATTGCGATCGCGATTGAAAAGACAGGATTGCATAAACGCATTGCGCTCAATATCATCCGAAGCATGGGAACAAAGCTGAGCATGATCATTCTTGGCTTTATGATCTCTACTGCATTTATTTCCATGTGGATATCGAATACAGCGACGGCTATTATGATGCTGCCGATCGGACTCGCTATTGTCACAGCGACCAGTTCTGAATCAGGAGAGAATCAGGATAAATTCCGGAAGGCACTAATGTTGGCCATTGCTTATGCCGCATCCATCGGTGGGCTGGGAACGATAATAGGCACTCCTCCTAATCTTGTTTTAGCCGGTGTCGTAAGAGATATGTACAATGATGAAGTGACATTCATTCAATGGTTTGCTGTGGGATTTCCGATTACTGTCATATTGCTGTTTATTAGTTGGTGGTACCTGGTGAAGATTGGATTTCCATTAGGCAATGCCCGGGTGGCAGGAGGAAAGGAAGAAATGAATGCACGGTTCGAACATACTGGACGTATGTCTTCCGGTGAGCGGTTGGTTGCGATTGTATTTGTGTGTGTGGCGATCTCCTGGATCATTCGTTCGTTTGTATTGGAAAAAATTATTCCGGGCATTGATGACACCATCATAGCGATGATCGGTGGCGTAATCTTATTTCTTCTTCCTTCCGGTGAAGGCAATCAGAAGCGATTGCTGAATTGGGAAGATTCGATAAAATTGCCGTGGGGTATTATACTTCTTTTTGGAGGTGGGCTTGCATTAGCTGCGGCATTTGAAGCCAGTGGATTGGCTACCTGGATTGGTCAGAATTTATCCGGCTTGTCGGGAGTCACCGTGATTGTGGCAATTCTAATTGTCGTTGCGCTTGTCAATTTCCTTACTGAGTTTACATCTAACCTGGCTACAGTGACAATGATATTGCCGATCCTCGCAGCGATTGCTGTTTCTGTAGGAATCCATCCATATTTGCTCATGATGGCAGCAACACTTGCAGCCTCCTGTGGATTTATGATGCCGGCCGGTACGCCGCCAAATGCCATTGCGTTTGGTTCAGGTTATCTCAGCATCTGGGATATGGTGAAGAGTGGATTTTGGCTCAACCTCGTTTCGGTGATCATCATTACGCTGGTGGTTTATTTTGTGGTGCCGGTGGTTTGGGGGATTTAGCGGTGCGCGAGGCTTCTCGTGAGCCGTGAGCCGTCATCCGTGAATCGTTAGTGATCTGTCATCAGTAATAGGTGAATTGATCGGTATAAAATTTTCTTAATTAATCTTTCCTTAACCCATCATCGTGGATGTGCGGGATAAATTGAATCAAAATTCAATTCACCTCAACTATTCAAAACGATGAAAACAATTCCAACACTCGCCATCCTTTTCTTGATTTCCTGTAAAACAGCTTTTGTATCCGATTATTCATTTCATTCCCGCGAGGAAGTGAATGACTGTTTCTACCGGATTGAGTTGGATGAAAAATCATTCTACGAATTATCACCGATCGTCCATAGTCACACAGAATCGGTGATGGTCGATGATCAGTGGGTATCCACTGATGTAGATCATATCGCCGGATATGGTGTGAGAAACGAAGCCTACAACTCATTCCTTTACCTGATGGAAGAAGGACTTAATCCTTTGAATGGTCGTGAGGAATGTGGTATTATCTATGTCAGAAGGCTACAACATGAGTTTAGTAAGAATCCATGGCCGTCCATTTCCCTTCTCACTTTGTTTATTCCCAACATATTCGGTATGCCGGTGAAGGTGAGTGAAGCGCATAATACTTATTTGTTTGAAGTGACCAATGAAGAGAATGAGATCATCTACCGCGAGAAACATACAGGTTCAGGTAAGGCTTCGCTGGGACTTTATTATGGCTATTTGAATGCGGAAGCGAAAGCGGATTATGATGCGACGCATCAGGCGATTGCAGACTTCCTCAATGATTTCCAGGCGATAACAGTCGACTAATTATGAACATTATCCAATAGACACAGAGTCATGAGATCGTGAGAACGTGAGAGACGTGAGAGACGTGAGAGGGTGAGAGGGTGAGAAGGTGCGCGACGCAACCCCTACCCCTGCGTGCGAAATGAATATTGCGTTGCACGCTCTTTCATTCCTGTAACCCGGGGCCTTTCGCGCAACATATGGAGGAAGTAAATCTTACGTTCTTACGTTCTTACGCTTCTTATGCCCTCACGCTCTAAAGATCGAAACCGATGTCCCCCCTATAGTATTTCCCCTCATACTCAATCATCTTCACATTGACCAGGCACTTATCAATCGCCCGTTGCATATTACTGGCAAGACTGGTCACTGCCAATACACGTCCCCCGGAAGTAATCACCGATCCATTGAAATTGGCTGTCCCCGCATGATAGATACGACTACCATCAACGCGATCGAGCCCGGATATTTTTTTCCCTTTTGTAAACGAACCCGGATATCCACCTGATACCAACATGATCGCAACAGCTACACGAGGGT
>JANMVA010000204.1:0-7653 GCA_031392195.1 Saprospiraceae bacterium
GGGTATGTGCGGCAACGGCGAGAAGACCTGTGAGTGTGATCAGGAATAATCGTTTCATGCGATGTGGCATTTTACGGAAGGGGTAGTGGATTTATATGAGACATTTTCTGACAAGGCCGATAAACACGTCGAAGGCTTCAAACATCAGCTTCTGTTGATCGGCACCTTCGTATATGTTGAGTCTTTCTTTGGTGTACAGGGTTACCAGGCCATGCACCTGTCCCCATAGCATGAGGGAGACAGCATCGGGATCAATGTCCTTTTTGAAATACCCCGCTTCCATGCATTCGACGATGTTGTGTTTTAACATGCCGATCGCCTGCGCGCCGTCTTTCCAGAATTCCTGTTTCACTGCCAGCGCTTCCATGGTGCAGGAGAGAATAAACATGAGCTCATAGTCCTTGGGATTATCGATGCCGTACCGGAGATATGCCTTGCCGGTAGCAGACAATCGCTCCATAGGATCGGGGATATCCTGGACCGAGTGAAACAGGGCTTCCATCTTGCATTCAAAGGCTTTGTCATGCAGTGCCAGCAGGAGTTCATTCTTGTCCCGGAAGTGGAGATAGATGATACCCGGGCTGTATTCAATCTTGGTGGCGATCTTGCGGATGGAGGTATTCTCATAGCCTTCCTCCAGGAATATTTCGCGTGCGGCACTGAGAATCAGGTCTTTAACCTCTTCCCGCTCTCTTTCTTTCCGTTCCGCTATTCCCATGACTTGAACACTATGTTTGTACTATACAGTGCAAATGTATTGAACGGTGTTCAAATTATCAACCCTGTGCATAGGATTTTTTAAAAAATCCCGGTGTGGCACATCTTAGATGTGCCACACTTAGGTGTGCCACACTGAATTAAGGAATTGATTATGAGGAGCTAATAAAGGTTTATGGGTAATGATTAAGTTTGTACCGGACAATCCTAAATTGAAAATCGAAGGTGAGCAAGCCTATAATATTAGTGACGGGAGGCCTTGGCTATATTGGTAGTCATACGATCGTAGATCTTCTGCAGTCCGGCTATGAGGTCGTGTCACTGGACAATGAAATCAATTCTTCGATCAGCATACTCGATGGTATTGAAAAGATCACCGGCCATCGTGTTGAAAATATCCATGCCGATCTCAGCAATTCCGATGAAACGTTTGATGCCCTCAAACATCACAATCGCTTTGATGCGATCATTCATTTTGCAGCACTTAAAAGCGTAGAGGAGTCTGTATATAAACCAATCTTGTATTATCAGAATAATATTGGTGGTTCGATTACGACATTGAAGCTGATGAAAGAACTTCAGATACCTCATCTGATCTTCTCATCATCGTGTACAGTGTATGGCACGCCGGAAAAATTGCCAGTCACTGAAAGCTCTCCTACTGGAAAAGCAGAAAATCCTTATGGTGCGTCGAAGCAGGCATGCGAGATCATGTATGATCAGTATTTCAAAAACACAAATAACATGTCGGGTATTTCCCTTCGTTATTTTAATCCTGCCGGAGCACATGAGACGGCACTCATTGGTGAATCACCGCGCAACAAAGCAACTAATCTGGTGCCGGTCATTACCGAAACAGCAATTGGTGTCCGGGATGAACTGATTGTTTATGGCAATGATTATCCAACACGTGACGGAAGTTGTGTGCGGGACTATATACATGTGATGGACCTGGCGAAGGCACACACACTATCACTTCAATATTTATTGAACAAGAAAAACCAGCAACCATACGAAGTATTCAATCTCGGCATTGGTGAAGGAGTCACTGTGCTTGAAGCCATCAATGCATTTCAAGATGCTACCGGGGTAAAAGTGAATTATCACATCGGGCCACGAAGACCCGGTGATGTTGCGGCGATTTATGCAGATCCTACACTGATGTCAACGATACTCAATTGGAAACCTGCGCAGGATATCAAGGCGATCATGGCATCGGCCTGGGCATGGGAGAAAGTCAGAAGGCAAAAAGCAAAAACATTATCTTGAGCCACTAACGATCCCTGATGAAAATCTTCAATCTTATTCTTGCAACGCTTTTCTTTCTGTTTGCGCTCTTACAATTAAATGATACTCCCGGTGATATTTTGTTTTGGGCGTTGATCTATCTGTTGGTCAGCGGTATCTCGGCATTCGCTGCATTCAACCGGTACAATATGTGGGTGATCGTGTTGGGGATAGGCGTCGTTGTCTACCAGTTATTCCGGATGTTTCCTGCCTTTGCCTCCTGGCTCAATTCCGGAATGCCCAGCATCTATGGCTCCATGAAACCTTCATCACCACATGTAGAATTAGTGCGTGAATTTTTTGGCCTGGTTGTCTGCCTGGTGATTTTAATTTATCACTATGTGAGGTATACCAGGGTGAAGAGGGCGATGAAGGAAGATTGATACAGATCGATTTCCATGTTAAGGAATCAACCCCCCGACCCCCTTCGAAGGGGGAGGCATGATTGCGATTTTCGTAAGATATAATATTGAAACTCGAAAGATTCTCTTGGCTCATATATTCCTTTTTAGAATCTACCGAAAATGCACTAACATGTTCCCCCTTCGAAGGGGGCCAGGGGGTTGATAGGAAGATCTCCCTCAAGCATTAACATAGTTTAAAACCACAATCAGTTTTGGACTTTACAGAATTCACACATGGAACTGTTATTAATTAGCCAATCCTCCCAGTTTGAGCAGTGATAATGGCATTAATTAATTAAATTAGCAGCCGCCACACCTATAGTCTTCTAATTGCCAGAAACACACGAGATACCCAATTGGCAATTAGTTTAACAGGTCCTTAATGATGATTTGTATTTGCATGAGAAAGAGCATGTTATTAATCGTAACACTCTTTTCCGCCTTTTCTTTGTTATACGGGCAAAAACCTGTTCCTCAACAGGCCATCACGCTGTTTAGTGGAAAGAACCCTGTTTCCCACTCGCTTTTTTCTGAAGCAACTGCTGCGAAAGGCTCCTATGCCGAACATGTACGCGGCAGTTATTCGATGCAAATCAAGCCATCAGTTTTTGAAGAAATCCTTCAGCAGGACCCATCCATCTTCAGGCTTCACATACCTTATCCTTTTCATATAGATCTGGATCTCTACAGGGTCAATATTTACAGTCCCTCATCCCATATCACAACAAGCGATGGCAGAGAATCACTTCCAAATACCAACCACCTTTTTTACCGCGGCATGGTGCATGGCAAGATCAATTCACTGGCCACGGTCAGCATATTTGAAGATCATGTCCTGATCCTTTATTCCGATGAAACCGGCAATCACCGCATTCAGAAAATGAGTGACGGATCCTATCTCGCATACGCTGATAATGAAGTTGTGTTGCCCCCACAAATCGCCTGTCATGTGGACGATGCTGATGCAGTTGTAACATCTCCCGGAGGTTCAACTGACAGATCGATGACCGGCAACTGTATCGAAGTGTATGTCGAAGCAGATTATAAATCATACCAGGACAATGGTTCCAGTGTACCAAATACGGAAGCATGGGTGGCAGCACTCTGGAATGAAGTGATCACCTTGTATGAAAACGAATATATTCCAGTGACGGTGTCAGACATCCATGTATATACTTCGTCCGATCCTTTTGCAGGACTCAATACAACATCAGCGGTGCTCTCTGCCTTCACTGCCCGAATTGATACATTAAATTATGACGGGAGGCTGGCCCATTTTATGAGCACGCGCAATTTAGGAGGAGGAATAGCCTGGCTTAATGTATTGTGTTCCACTACAGCACCATGTGCAGTCAGTACCTCGCTGAACACGATCATTGTTGATTTTCCAGCCTACTCATGGAATGTGATGGTATTGACACATGAAATGGGTCACAACCTCGGGTCGAAGCACACACACGCATGTGTTTGGAATGGCAATAACACACAGATCGATGATTGCGGTAATCAATATGCATACAATAACAATCAAAGCGTGGAAGGAGCTGCTTGCTTTGACCCCGCAAACCCTATTATACCGGTAAGCGGCACGATCATGAGCTATTGTCATGTTATCGCTGGCGTTGGGATCGATTTCACTAATGGATTTGGTCCATTGCCGGGAAATCTGATCAGGAATAATTATAATAATGCTTCGTGCAATACCGGTGTATGTTCTGTTCCGAACTGTACAAATCTGACAAGCCCATTAAATAATGCCAGCAACGTGGATGCTTACGAGAACATAAGCTGGGCCAGTTCCGCAGGTGCTGCAGGCTATAAGCTCACGATTGGCACGACATCAAACGGCGGAGAGATCGTCAATAATCTGGATGTAGGACTTGTCACCACTTATAATCCTGTTGCAACACTTCCCTATGGTGCGATCATCTACGTGAAAGTGGTCCCATACAATGCTGCCGGTGATGCTACAGGATGCATTGTTGAATTATTTACGGTTGAAGCCAATGTTCAGCCATTGTGCACTGGATTAACTAATCCGCTACCGGGCTCAACAAATGTTCTGCTGACGGCTATCATAAGGTGGACACATTCAGTGGGCGCACAAACCGGTTATAAAATAACAGTTGGAACGACTCCTACCGCAACAGACATTGCCAATAACTTCGATGTAGGGAATGTCAATTTTTATGATCCGCCCGGATTCCTTCCTCCGGCCACCACGATCTATGTCAGGATTACACCATACGGTACTAACGGGGATACACCAAATTGTGTGCAGCAGAGTTTCACCACAGCGCCTCCTGTAGATGGTGACTTTTGCAATATTGCGATCAACCTGGCATGTAACGCTTCTGTTTCGGGAAGCACGTTAAACGCCTACTCAGATGCGGAAGGTATCTCTTGCGGTGGTATCTCCGTCCAGGCACCTGGTATCTGGTATAAATTTACCGGTGATGGCCAAAACACGATCATTTCTCTATGCTCTAACTATAGTTACGATACACAGGTCAGTGCCTACTCAGGAACATGCACATCGCTGACCTGTGTTGCAGGTAACGACGATTTTTGCTCGATCGGTAGCCGCCTGACATTTCCAACAGTGAGCGGCACGACATATTACATCCTGGTACATGGATGGGGTGGCGAGATTGGTAATTACACCATAACACGCACATGTTATAGCGGACCGTTTTATTGCCAAAGCGGTGGCCGGACGGCCAACCAGGAATGGATCAAGACATTCGCACTGGCAGGATACCAGAAACAATCCGGTTCTTCTCATTACAGTGATTATACAAATGAAACAATTACACTTTCGAGAGGAAGTGTAAATACAGTGACCATCACGCCACAATTTTCTCAATCGGCAAAGAGTGAATACTATCGTGTATGGATCGATTTTAATAAAGATGGTGACTTTACGGATGCTGGTGAGCAGGTCTTTAGTGTAGGCCCTTTTCAAACAGGCGTATCAGGTCCCTTATCCATTCCTGTCACTGTCGCTACAGGAACTACACGCATGAGATTGGCTATGAAACGGAGTAGCCTTCCTACGTCGTGTGATTTGTTTGAATATGGTGAGGTGGAAGACTATACCGTAAATATTCGTTGCAACCTTGTAACATCAACAACTGATACCGGAAACGGATCACTCCGAAATGTTTCCACATGTGCAGATGATAATGAGCCTGTTTTTTTTGCACCTGCACTCAACAATTCGATCATCAATGTGACGCTGGGGCCCATTATATGTGATGGCCAATGGAAATGGATGGCCGATGCCGGCACAAATATTCAAATAAAAGCGGTGGGTATAACGAGAGTGCTGAGTATCCCGCTTCAAAAAACAGTGGAGATTCAGAACCTGGAGATTACCGGCGGGACAGCAACATATGGCAGCGCGATTGATAATATTGGCACACTCACCTTGCGTAACTCAATCCTGAAAATAGCACCCGCTACGACAACGATCCCTTTGCAGAATACGGGTTCCATATTCATCCAGGGCATTTGCCAACTGAAGATTTAATCAGAGATCATGTTTTTTCGGGCATGAAAAATCAAAGGCCGCTTTCCATATGAAGAACTCAACCCCCCGACCTCCTTCAAAGGGGGAGGCATGATTGCGACCATTCGAAGGATTGAAAAATGAAACGCAAAAGTTTGTCAGAACTCAAGTGTTGTCTTTTGAATCTGCCATACATGTAATAACATTCCCACCTTTGAAGGGGGTTAGGGGGTTGACCGGAGAATCTTCCTCAAGCATTTATCACATTCTTCACCCCCTCGTCCTTATTTCTCAAATCCAATCCACCCTCAAAAATCGATTTCATATTCGTCAGGTGAAAAGTCCAGCCCGTCTTGCACCCCAGATGCCAGTAATGCTTACCTCGCTCATCAGTAGGAATATCGGACTGAATTAATTCGACGAGCGTTTGACCGTTTTCTTCTTTTAATTCTACAGCGCATATACCGGCTTCACCAAAGGAGAATTTGAAAAAGTCCTTTCCGTTGCAATCAATGATTTCCCCTCTTTCTTCAACATCATCCGGCCAACCATGCCATCTCCACAAATATGTGTCTCCGGCTTGCACTTCTTCACCTGGTTCTCTCAGTTTTCCATTGCGACTTCGATATTCGGACAGGCGTAAAAACCAATGCTCGATTCCTTTCTGACTTGACCAGGCATCATATAAAACCTGTGATGGTGCATTGATCAGGATGCGCGTGATAAATCGACTCCAATCATAATTTTCCATTTTCAGTTGTTTAATTGCAAATGAAAAAAAGAATGTTAACCTCCCTGTGGAATGGAATGCAATGCGATGCGGTTTCCTTCTGTATCAATAAATACAGCCATGTGCCCGATATCATCACTGATGTGTGTCTTAGGTACTATTATTTTTCCGCCGGCCTCTTCTATTTTATCCAACACATGCTGTACATCCGGATTTGCATTCAAATAAACCAGCGGGCCTGCAGTTGAAGAAGGTTCATAAAATCCTTCTGCATATACAACCGCACCACCAATTCCTGACATCGGATCATCTATTGGGAACATCCGCATCCGGATCTGTGCGACATCCATCGGAATTAATTGTACACCGAAAATGGTTTCATAAAATCTGGCTGCCCGGTCGAGATCCACAGAGGGTATTTCAAACCATGAAATTGCATTCTTCATTTGATAGTTTTTTTTAGAGTGAATAAAATTTTACACGATCATTTTTCAAAAAATCATCACAAAACCCAATTTGGTCAATGTAGAAAAAATTATGTTTTTGACAAAAAAAATAAGACGAAGAAGAAAACATTGAAAAAATCCATCGATTGACAAGCGAATACAGTAATCAGATAAAGATTTTTTCACATTCAAAATGTACCGCTTAATCGTGAATCTCGCTTTTAAGCGTGATGATTAGACAATTAAAAATTAAATTAGCGCCCATACCGTTGGATTTGCATAACCCAACACACCCAAAAGAACGGCCTCAACGGTAGTTTAAGACCAATATTTTTTTTAATGATTTGTATGTACATGAGGAAGAGCATGTTGCTTTGCATGTTCCTTTTCACCCTTTCTCTGTTGTACGGTCAGAAACCTGTAGCCCTGCAGGCGATCGCATTATTCAGCGGGAACACCCCGACTGTATATGCTCCCTTTATGGAAGCTACTCAGGCGAAAGAATCATATTCTACAATGATCAGGGAAGGTTTTTCCATGCATTTAAAACCGGATGTC
>JANMVA010000027.1:0-13577 GCA_031392195.1 Saprospiraceae bacterium
GTTTCAGGCTAGTGGCCAATAATATTGCTGCCATTAATATAAATGAATTGGGATCTGTAGGAATAGGTACGACAGATATGGAATCCTACGCATTAAAATTGAGAATTAATGGAAATTTTCATGGTATGGGGATAGAAAGTGGTTTTTATAACTCAATCTGGGAAATATTCAACGGCGACCATCTTCAATTATTTTTGAATGGGGGAATAAGAGGAAACTTCAACAAAAATACCGGAGATTATAACAGCGCCTCTGATGAACGATTGAAAACCCAGATTAAGCCAATGACTACAATGCTTGATAAGATTAACCAATTAAAGCCTTCCACATATCAATTTATAAACACCGGGGATAACCAGGAGTACAACGGCTTTATAGCTCAGGATGTAATGAAGATTTTTCCTAGCCTGGTGGTGCATAATGTTAACCCAGAGCGCGATCTAGATGTGTATACGATGAATTACAGTGGCTTAGGTGTGATCGCTATAAAAGGGATACAGGAACTACACACTATCATCACCAGTCAAAATGAAAGGATTTCATTGCTTGAAGCTCAGCTGTCAAATACTTCAGAGACTGATGAACTACATCGGCGCATAGAAAGATTGGAAGCCCTGATTGATGCAAAAGATTAATGTCTTTTATTCTCGAATCAAATTATCGTTTAAATATTTCAATATGAAAAACATCAAATATTTCAAAGTCGCTCTTATCATCTGCATGGGTTATTGTTTATTTCCCACCTCGATCTTAGTAGCCCAATCACCACAGGGATTAAATTACCAGGCAGTGGTGCGAGACAATGCAGGCACTATTTTGCAAAACCAACAAATCAGTATACGTTTCACTATTACTGATGGGGATGCAGGGCAAGCATTGTACCAGGAAATTCAAAACGTATCGACAAACCAATTTGGACTGATCACATTGAATGTTGGTAATGGTGCACCTACATCCGGTACGTTCACATCGATTGATTGGGCAACGGTCACTGCCTGGCTGCAGGTAGAGATGGATCCATCGGGAGGTACTGATTATGTTGATATGGGCAGCTCACCATTGCTGAGTGTTCCTTACGCATTATTTGCAGCTAATAGTGGTGGTGAGAGTGTTTGGAATACAACCGGGACAAATATCTTTTTTGATAACAATGTTGGTATAGGAACAGAAGAACCTACATCTCCACTGACAATAGAAACTGCGGTCAATGAAATTGGACTGACGCACATGACCAATGGAGGTGATGTGGTGATGTCAACTTCCATAACGGATGTTGGTGGCTCAATCGGAACACAGAGTGATAATATTTTCAGTCTGAATGCAGGAGGCTCAGGTAAGGTGCATGTATGGCCTGACGGAAGAGTGATCATCGGCGATGATGCAGATCCTTCTGATTTTACAGGAAGTAATAGTTCAAACAGGCAAACTGATCTTCTGGCCAAGTTGCATTTGGCCACACCTATTAATAGTTTGGGTTGGCTGCATGTTGGTGGACCGGATTCGATTATCGTAGCAGAAGGCATTGGTGGTGTTTCAGCGTCCCTGGGGACATATACGAATCATGCATTCCGGATCAATTCCAATGGAGTGGGAAGAGTTCACATACATCCGGATGGAAATGTAGTTGTAGGTGGAAACAATGACGGACCATTGGGAAAGTTTACTGTACATACTCCGAATAATTCTTATGGCCTTGCACAAATAGGAGGTGATGGTCAAGTCCTGTCAACGCGCATTGGTGGCTCTTCAGCCGGCATTGGAACGTTCACCAATCATATCATGCGGATTTTTGCCAATAACATAGCTGCCATCAATATCGATCCTGCCGGCAATATTGCCATGGGCACTCCTGATCCATTGCCTGGCTACAAGCTATCTGTGAATGGAAATATTAAAGCCAAAGAACTGGTCATTGAGACAGTCGGATGGCCAGATTATGTTTTTGACGAAACGTATAAAATGCATTCGTTGAAAGAACTGGAAGAATTTATTCAACGACATCATCACTTGCCCAATATTCCTGCAGCCATAGATGTAGAAAAAAATGGAGTGGCTGTTGGTGAGATCCAAAAAATTCTGTTGGAGAAAATTGAAGAGCTCACCTTGCACATCATTCAACTAAACAAGCGGATTGAAAAGTTAGAAACAGATCAGCAGTAAACCCTAAAATTCCGCGAAAATGAAAAAAGTATGCATGGTGCTCTTTGGAATTTCAGTATTGCTGATATTTCCAAAAACAAGTTGGTCACAAGGATTTCTCAAAAAGATTAATCCGGATGATTATAATCATAATTTCCAGGCGATGGCCCGTGAGATTAATATGTTTTATGATACAGCGACTGCAGGTAACAAATCAGGAATAAAGCAATGGAAGCGATGGGAATGGTTTGCCATGCATCATCTTGATCAGCAGGGCAGGCTACTAAATTATTCAGAAGAAAACATGAAGAGCATCGCGGAAATGAAGCGCATTGAAACTGCAGAATCCAGGATGCCCACATCAGGGGCCTGGTCTAATCTGGGTCATTCGATGATAGGAACTTCATCTGCCATGCATGGAAGAGTGAATAGTGTCGCTTTCGATCCGGTCAACCCGAGTATTATCTATGTGGCAACGGCGGCCGGAGGTATTTGGAAATCTTTTAATAACGGGGATTCTTGGAACAACCTGACCATTGATTTGCCAACTCTTGGGATTGCTGAAATCGTCGTAACCCCTAGTCCGAATAATCACATTTTATATGCACTGACCGGTGATGGAGAAAAGAATATTTATCAGCATAGTAGTGTAGGTGTCATCAAATCCTTTGATAGTGGACAAACATGGACTCGAACTAGTCTCGTGCAACCCATTGATCAAGGCATACGAGGATACCGGTTGCTGATGCACCCCACTGATCCTAATACGCTTCTTGCCGCCATGTCAGATGGAATTCATCGATCTACAGATGGTGGTAGTACCTGGGACGTCATTGCATTTGTGGGCCACGTAAATGATATGGAATTTGATCTCAACAATCTTGACACACTTTACTACACAAGCAGGAATTCCAATACGTTTTCAAAATTAGATTTAGTGTCACTGAATACGACTAACATCACTATTTCAACAACACTGACCGTGGACCGTATGGAAATTGCGGTCACTGCTGATAATCCGGATGCTGTATATTTATTGGCAGGCCCTGGCTATACCTTTTTTGGTGCTTATTTATTTAATGGATTGTTTTATTCAGCTAAAAGCGGTGAAGCATCTTCCTGGATCCAGCGTAGTGTCAGTTGTGCCAACAATGGAGACTTGTTTAGCAGTGATGCCAGCATTTCATTTTATGCGAACGTACTGTATGTAGATCCACTCGAAGAAAATTATGTTATCGCCGGAGGTCTTAATCTTTTCAATTCGGTTGACGGGGGTGTTACACTCAATCAAGTCACCTCTAATTCGATCCATGCGGATCAACATGCCATCAAGCGTAATCCTCTCAATGGTCAATTATGGCTATGCAACGATGGCGGTGTCTATAGAAGCAGTAACAGTGGAAATACGTGGGAAAGTAAAAGCAATGGATTGGCCATTAATGAATACTACAGAATTAGTGGGACTAATAATTTAGATGATCGTTTATTAGGTGGAACACAGGATAATGGACATTTCTTGAGAGATGGAGGAGGAAACTTTCAATATGTTATGAGTGGTGATGGGATGGATAATTATTTTAATTCGCTCGATAACAATATAGTCTATGCTGCATCTCAATATGGCGGACTGGGCAGATCAGTCAATTTTGGTCAGAACTTTAATGGTACCACATTGCCTGGTGCAAGCGATAAAAGCGTTTACCCCTGGATTACACCTTTTGTGCAGCATCCCCCTTACTTTAATCCGGGAACAGGTCAGTGGGAAGATCGCGATGTGATCTATGTATACTCTTTCAATGGAGTCATGCGCAGCACGGATGCCATAAACTGGACAAACATCGGCCCCGGAGGAATTGGACAATTTTCAGGTTCCTTAAATCCATCGATGGTCATATGTGCTGACAACAGTGGAAGCACGAACCTTTATATTTCAAATGGAAATGCATTTTGGGTATGCTTTAATCCACTGGATGTCGATCCGATTTGGTTGCCCCTTTCGTTGCCAATCAATAATGGAACCTATATCAGTGCACTCGCAGTTAATCCTGCCAACAGAACTGAAGTGTGGGCGACAATATCAGGCTACCAGGCAGGTGTAAAAGTTTTCAGAAGCCTGAATTCGGGATTAAGTTGGACAAACATGTCTCTTTCACTTCCCAATGCACCCATGTATTCCATTGTCTTTGCAAACAATACGAACAACCCATCAGGAGCAGTGTACGTCGGAACTGAAATAGGTGTGTTTTATAAAAATGATGCGTTACCTAACTGGATGCCCTTCTCCAATGGCTTGCCACATGTGCCAGTTACAGATTTGCAAATGAATTATGTGACAAGGGAATTAAAATGCAGCACATACGGTAGAGGGATTTGGGAATCACCGCTCTATGACGCTTGCTTAAATACTATCCACGTAAATAATGACATCAACCAGGGACAATTTAATTACGAAGCATCCAATCTGATTTATGCTTTTCGGGCCATTGGAGGAGGAATAGGCACGAGGGTAACATTAAAGGCCGGAGCTCAGATCAAATTCCAGGATGGTTTCAGAGCTTATTCAGGTACGTATGTAAGAGCAGCAATCGGAAATTGCGGATCCGGGCCCCTTGGCATCAATTCAAGTCCTGATAATTCAAATGCAACACAACCTGAAATGCAGATAAAACAATGATCTTTTCTGAAACGAAATCCATTCTATAATAAATGGAGATATGCCCATTTCTGACATTCCTTATCGATATCTTTAATCCATGCGCTATGCCACTTTTCTCGTGTTCGTCTTTTGGGCATGTTATCTGTCAGCGCAGCTAAACGGTAAGTATGTATTCAGGCATATTGACCACAGTGATGGATTACTGCATACAAATGTCAGGGGCATTGGTCAGGATGCAAGAGGGTTTATGTGGATTCTGACCTGGAATGGCCTGCAGCGTTATGACGGGTCTCGATTTATTAATTATCCACAGATCATCAATCAATCCTCGTTCGGAGTATTCCATGACAGCGAACTATATGTGGATACAATACATCAACAGGTATGGGTGACGAAAGGAAAAACCATGGAACGGTTGGATTTGGCTTCAGGAAGAATGACGACACATTCTCTTGAAGAAATTTTGAAAGACAATGCAACTCAGAAGGCCAGGCTTGTTTATGAAGAAAACAAGCAATCATTTTTGGCCGGAGCACTTGGATTTATTCGTTATGACACGAGCGGTGAAAATTTTTTATGGGGAGGCTTCAATATTAACCCGGCCCAGAGTTGGCGAAATACAATTTCAATCATCGATCCAATAACAGGGGATCTTTGGACTCACGATTTCTTCCACATGATGTGGACAGAACAGAAATCGGATCGCATCTATTCTTCGGGTGATGAACATCCAACTCACCCATTATTGATAAAGATGAAGTCTCTCTATGGTGATGTAGGCAAACTCAGATTTATCATGATGGACAGTGATCACAACCTTTGGATTTCAACATGGGATCATTGGTTGCACAAATACAGTATTGATTCAGGAATTTTTAAAACGTATTCATTAAAAGAAATTAAAAAAAGACAACAGGGTGATGTAAGAGGAGATAATACCTTGCTGATCAATACCATTTACGAGGACAGGCAAAAGAATATCTGGTTTGGTACTGACTATGCAGGTCTTGTGCTGTACGACAAGGAAAAAGATGATTTTAATTTTATTACTTCGGATGACAAAATTAGCAACGGCCTGAGATATAATTTCACCATCTTTTCCATTTTCCAGGATCGCGAAGATAATCTCTGGCTGGGCACTGATCGGGGAATCAGCATCTTCAATCCAAGCCGGAATTATTTTCAAGCGATCCGACATATTGATGGCGTTTCCAATTCGCTTCCAAAATTTGATATTAATGATGTCATTGAGACCAGTCAGGGTGAAATATTAATCGGTACCTGGGGAGGGGGTATTTCTATTTATGATACAGAATGGAATTTTATTCGCAACGTCGTTTTCCCGGGACCTGTAGAACACAATCTGATTTGGAGCTTTGTCGAAAGTGATGATGGCACGATTTGGGTTGGAGCACAAAAGGGTTTTATTCACCTTTATGATCCTGTACAAAAAACTTTCGAGACCATTCAGCCTCCTGAATTAAACAATTCGACCATTAGTGCGATGGCCAAAGATCACGACGGAAATATTCTGATTGGACTCTTCAATGGGCTGGTGGCGGTATATGATAACAAGGAAAATAAATTTTTTGCAGGGTCACCGGCCCCTGTCGATTCCACATTGGTTGACCAAAACGTTGTCAGTATTTTAGTCGACCATTCAAACCGGTGCTGGGTCACTACATCGGTAGGCCTCAGTGAGTTTGACATCGCCCGGCATCAGTTTATTCATTTGTATCAGCCTGGAGTGATCGATCCCGTTATGGGTATTACGGGCCAGGGAATAGAGGAGCTCAATGACTCCATGTTGATGATAGGAGCGTCATATGAAGGGCTATATTTATTTAACACACGGTCAAAAGAATTTTCACGGCCTTCCAGTGATTTGAAACTGGACCAGGAATCTGTCTACGCTATCAAAAAAGATCGGTCTGGGCAAATATGGTTTACGACCAATTTTAGCTTATTTAGAATGAATGCTGATCTAACCGATTATACCCGGTTTAATATTGATCATTCGGTGATCAATACCGCTTTTGGATCAAACCATTTTTATGAGATGAAAGATGGAAGGTGGCTGACATCCACCTTTGCGGAAATTGTGTGCTTTAACCCTGATCTACTTGGAAGAAAAAAGCGGAATCCATTACATGTTGAGATCAGCGGATTCAAACTCTTGGATGAAAATATAATGATCGATTCGTTTTTACAAAAAAACATACCTGTTCTGCTCCCTTATGATCAGAATTTCTTCTCTATTGAGTTTACAGCCCTTGAGTATAATGGGGTGCAGGAGATCAATTACTATTATCGTCTTTCGGATATTGATAAAAACTGGATCCATTCCACGACGAAAGCCTTCGCCGATTACACGGATGTGAAACCTGGCGAATACATTTTTGAAGTGAAAGCTGACAATGGTAATGGATTCTCTGACATCACTTCTATTCCCATCACCATCACGCCGCCCTGGTGGGGAACAATTTGGTTCAGGCTGCTTGTTTTATTTTCAACTATTGCGCTTATCTATTTTTTGTTGAAGAAAAGGATCCAGATAATCCGTAAAGAATCTGCGTTAAAACACAGAATGGCCGAAACCGAAATGATGGCGCTCCGATCACAAATGAATCCGCATTTTATTTTCAATTGCATCAATGGCATCGACGCCATGATTCAGAGCAATGATAAGTACAGGGCTACCATGTACCTTAATAAATTTGCGAAACTGATCAGGAATGTGCTTGACACTTCAGGCCAGAATAAAGTATCGCTCTCCCGGGACATGGAGACGCTACAGTTATATGTGGACCTTGAACTTTTCCGGCATCCGGATAAATTCACGGCGACCATCAGGACAGATGAAGAGCTATTGGAGAATGACTACAAAGTGCCACCATTGATTATTCAGCCCTATGTTGAAAATGCCATACTCCATGGCTTGCGGCATCGCCCGGATCAGGGAGGAAAATTACTCATCGATGTTTCGAAGACGAAGGATCATATTGTTTATGTCATCGAAGATAACGGTGTCGGTCGGAAAGAAGTCAATGGCGATCGTGGAAAAAATGGTAAGGGTTACGGGATGCAGATGAGCAGTGATCGGATACAGCTTTTTAATGAAGAGGAATTTGCTTCAGTCAGATTTACTGATCTTGAAGCCGATGGGCGACCATCAGGTACACGTGTACAGGTCCAATTAAAAATCCAATGATGCTGAAAGCGATCATCATCGACGACGAGCTCAATGGCCGGATAGCGCTTAAACAAAAGCTGAAAGACTATTGTCCCACAGTGGAGGTGTTGGCCGAATGCGAGAACGGAAAGGAAGGAATCGGACTGATCGAAAAATGTCAACCCCAACTTGTGTTTCTGGACATCGAAATGCCAGTGATGGATGGTTTTGAAATGTTGATGAATATTCCGGAGAAAAACTTTCACCTCGTTTTTACAACAGCTTATGATCACTATGCCATCAAAGCCATCAAGTATGCAGCTTTTGACTACCTGTTGAAACCAATCGACATAGATGAATTGAAACTCACCATCGATCGCTTGGCACTACTGCCTCCTCCTGGCATAATTGATAAAAAACTCGAAACACTCGAACAAAATTTATTGACAAAACCGTTTCTGAATAAAATTGCAATCCCCTCGCAGGAAGGATTATTGTTCTTTGACATCAATCATATAGTTCACCTGGAAGCACAAAGCAATTATACCATGATCTACTTTGATGACCATTCGAAATTAATGGCCAGCCGCACCCTAAAAGAGTTTGAAGACATCTTGCCTGCAGATGTTTTTTTCCGCCCCCATAATTCACACATCATCAATCTCCAGTTTATCAAACGATATCTCCGCGGCGATGGAGGACAGGTGGAGATGAAAGACGGGACGTATATCCTTGTGTCGAGGAGGAAGAAAGAAGAGTTTTTAAAGGTAATTGGACGCTGACATGGTATGGAGCATCCTTCGACATGCATGCGCTCAACCAAGTGCGACAGCTCAGGACCGTGGAGCATGACGAAGCTCGAAGTTGATATTACTTAATAAAAACCAACATTTCACTTTCAGCCAGGGCTTTTGGAATTTTGAGTTTTTCCTCCTTCAGCCCTTCGATATGAAATTGAATAGCTTCAAAAATATTTTTCTCAACGATTGACTTTGTTTTACCAGTAGCAATAACTCCCGGAAGATCAGGTGCAAGAGCTGAATATCCTGATTTTGTTTTTTCATACACCACGAGATATTTTCTCATCATAGTTTTAATTTGGCTTACTTAAGAAAGCTATTGTCGCCCCATGCTCCCTGCCCCATGCTCCCTGCCCACTGCTCCCAGCTCCATGCTCCATGCCCCATGCCCCCTGCTATTTCATTTTCTTTCCCACAATATCCCTTCCTGCCTGGTGCAATCTTAAACTTTCAACCTTTCCATGATCATTTTTATTGAAAACGATCTGCGCATCAACTTCTTTGTAATAAAACTCGTCATCGGTTTTCGGAAAGATCTCATATTCGGATTGACCTGTGGCACGGGCGAGCAGACGATCGTCATTCCTGGAGATGGTGATGTCAAATCCGGGAACCAATTGGTAAATGCCAACATATGATTCTAGAACAACAGGATCAACTTTAACTGAATGAAATTCTTTTTTGACACCCATCTTGGCAAGCATTTCAATAGCATTGATATTGCCGGGATTGATGTCAAGTGATTTATGGTAGTATTCAATCGCTGGTTCTTTCTGGCCATCTTCCATCAGCGACTCTGCATAGCTGTCATAGACATTGGCTGATGTCGGATACTCCCGTATGGCGAGTAAAAAAACAGTCTGCGCATCTTTGAATTGTTTTCGATTGAGATAATAGTATCCAAGCTCATTCAATCCGGATTCACTGTAATCGTATTTATCCGGATGTTCTTTTTTGATCTTGTCATATCCTGAAACAAGGCCTGCGCAACCTTCTACATCGATTATATCTTTTAATAAAACGGACACATGCGTTATCACCGGTTTCAAAGGTGTATCCGGATCTAAGAGATGAAACCCGATATCATCAATGGAGGCATTTGAATTGGTAAGGACGACTACGCCTTTTCCTGTTTCTTTATTAAAACCTGCGAATGATGTGTACCCTCCGGTAGCTCCATTATGCCAAATGATATCTCCTTCAAAACTTTTTGAAATATGCCAACCAAGTCCCACCTGCGTATTGCCGGCTTTATCATGACGCGGGATATGCGTGAGATCAAATGCCTCTCTCAAAGAAGTGTTTGTCAGGCCCATCTGTGCTGAAATAAATTTCAACATATCATATGCAGAACTTCTGATCCCCCCGGCACCTTCCAATACAGCCAGGTCCCAATTCGCCACCGGACTTCCCTGGTAATGACCGATAGCCAGGTTTCTTTTCATCTTTTGATCAAAGGCAATTTTTGTCTCTTCCATTTTAAGTGGCCCGGTGATCACTGACTGTAAAAGTTTCTCATACGAAGTTCCTGACTGTATTGCAAGAATATGCCCAAGGAGTCCTACTGCAAGATTCGAATATTCATATTCAGCTCCGACCGGACGTTTCAATTCGACCGTCCTCAGGAAATCATACATTAAGTCAGCTGTGTAATTCACGTAAGGATTATCCTGATCTGCCGGTGTGAAATTGTAAGGCATCCGCGGCAGGGAGGAAGTATGATCAGACAAATGGCCTAACGTGATCGGTTGATTTTCAAATGTTGGAACATACACCGATGAAGGCAAGTATCTGTCTATGGGATCGTCTACACTTAATTCACCTTTGACAACTTTGTCTGCCAGTAAAGCAGTAGTGAAAACTTTTGAAATGGATCCGATCTCATAGATCGAGTGCTCATTGACTTTGCTTCCGCCTTTCTTCGTCACACCAAATGAGAAATATTGCGATCCACCCTCATCAATGATCCCGATCACAATGCCGGGATTGGTTTCTTTGAGTCGAAGGTTTATGCTTTTCACCACATCAGCAGGAAGTGTTGTCGTCTGACAAAAGGAACCTGCAGAGAGAAATGAAAGGATAAGGAAAAGCAGGGGGCGGAATAAATAGATCTTCATTATGTTAAAGTCTGTAGGCAACTAAATTCTGTAATTAACGACAGAATGAAAATAAACTTATTGAAAGCTTAAAAATGCAAGAGGTTTAAAGTTAAAACGCGGGCAAAAGTTTCTCCGGCCTGAATTATTGCGGAGAGCCGTTTTGAACCCAGCAGGTCAGCAATTCGACCTGAGCATCAGGGAGTTTCGGCCCGTCATCGGGCATTTTCGGATAGCCCTGCTTATGCTGGATGACGCCAAGGAACCGGTCCTGCTGGCTGATGGCACTGGCAGAAGCATAGGAACTCAGGTTTACGCCGGACTCAGCGGTAGCGGCATTGTGACAGCCGGATTTGGCACAGGAGGCATCCAAAATTGGCTTGATATCTGCTGTATAAGTAGGCGTGATGCCCGAGCAATCAAACATATCCGGTGACTCCTTCTCACATGACATGCAAAGCATAGCTAAATAAAGGAAGGAACCATAGAGAAGTGCCTGAGTAAAGAACCATCTGAGTATGCGCATATTGCAATAGAATAAAGGTGATTAATTGTTTGTGTTGATCGCAAAGAGAGGCTATAGCAAGATAAACAGAGGAGAAACAATTATTGTTATCATGTCGTTAAATAAGACCGAATTGTATAAGATTTGCCGATATAGAGTGTTATAAGCACGTACCTTGTATTCCTAAAACCTAAAGCAGGGCTTCCCTGCATCAAATGAAGAAATCTACCATGAGGATATGGATTATTGCTGCCCTGACGGGCATCCTGGCTTATGTCGGTTTTGCTTTTTATAATAAACCAGACAACGGCGATAAAGAGAAGCTCATCCTTGAGGCTGTTCTCAAGATGATGCAGAACTTCCATTACAAAGATTTCAATCTCAATGATGAGTTCTCCCATCGGCTTTATGATACGTACATGGATCGGCTGGATGGTATGAAACGTTTTCTGACCATTGGTGACCTGGATCTGCTGGACGATTACCAGGATAGCCTGGATAATGCACTGGAGGATATTAACCTTCGTTTTTTTGATTTGTCTTATGACCGGATCAATAAGGCGATTGAAAAAACACGAGGATGGTATCCCGAGATCCTGAACCAGCCATTTGATTTTACGATCAAAGAAGAAATAGAGACTGATGGGGAGAAACGCGATTGGGCAAAAAATGATGCCGAACTGAAAGAATTCTGGGTTTCCTATCTGAAATATGAAACACTGACAAGGCTCGCAGATAAAATAAAAGACCAGGAAGCTTTGGCAGAAGAGCCGGAAGGTGGTTTTAAATCAACTACAGAACTGGAAGCCGATGCACGTAAAGATGTGAAAGAGGTTTTTGATAAATGGTTTGAGCGTCTCGATAAAGTGCGCCGCTCTGATCGCTTTGAAATGTATCTGAACAGCATCACGAATGTATTCGATCCACACTCTGATTATTTCAATCCAAAAGAAAAAGAAGATTTTGACATCAATATGTCCGGTCGTCTCGAAGGGATCGGTGCGCGCCTGCAGATGGATGGTGATTTTACGAAAGTAGTCCTCATCATTCCGGGTGGACCAGCATGGAAGCAGAAAGAACTTAACGTAGATGATAAAATATTTAAAGTCCAGCAGGAAACGGAAACTGAACCAGTCGATGTGACCGGTTGGCTTGTGGATGAAGTTGTCGGACTGATCCGTGGTCCAAAAGGAACAAAAGTTACACTCACTGTCAAAAAAACAGATGGTTCAGAGCGTGAGATCATGATCACGCGTGATGAAGTGATCCTCGATGAAGGATTTGCCAAATCAGCAGTGATCGATCTGGAAGGTGAAGTAGGGGATGTTGGGTATATCACATTACCTAAGTTTTACGCTGACTTCGAAAACCCGGATGGCAGAAGTTGCGCAGAAGATGTAGCTGTGGAAGTTGAGAAACTGATGAAGTCAAATGTCAAAGGGATAATCCTTGACTTGAGAAATAATAGTGGTGGATCATTAAATGATGTTGTACAGATGTCCGGTCTGTTTATTGAGGCAGGTCCGATCGTGCAGGTGAAGGGACGTGGAGATACACCGCCTATGGTATTAAAAGATAAAGATGAACGCGTATTGTATTCCGGTCCACTGATCGTCATGGTCAATACACAAAGTGCAAGTGCTTCTGAAATTCTTGCAGCAGCATTGCAGGATTACGGCCGTGCAGTCATTGTCGGAAGCCAATCCACTTTCGGAAAAGGTACAGTCCAGCGTTTCTACGATCTCGATAAAGTCATCACCGGCTATGATGACATGAAGCCATTAGGAGATATCAAGCTGACATTGCAAAAATTCTACAGGGTCAATGGTGGTTCCACGCAATTGAAAGGTGTCATACCGGACATCAATCTTCCGGACAATCATCAATTCATTGCAGGTGGTGAAAAAGAACTTGATTATCCGTTGGAGTGGACAGAAATTGATGCTGTTCCTTTCAGCCAGGATATTGTTCGTTTGAATACACTTGGTAATCTCAAGGAAAGGAGTCAAACGCGCATAAAAGCATCTCCTCAGTTTGAGAAGGTTATTTCAAATGCAATGCGCATCAAAGACATCAGGGAGGAAACATTAGTCCCATTGCAGCTGGATGAGTATCGCGCACTCGATCGTGATCGCGAACAGGAATCACAGGAATTTGAAGATATATTTATCCCCATTGAAAATCTGAAGCCACAGAATTTAGCTTTAGA